>JAJRBZ010000076.1 GCA_028679185.1 Methanoregula sp.
AAAAGTGTGTAAAACTGCATCGTTTTTTGCAGCATATCCGGAAATGGAACCCCCGGATAGGCAAACAGGGGCAATATAGGGCCCGGATTGGGGGGTGGGAGATGTTGTTTCTTCATGAGGGTAATAGTACAAACCGGGGATTTCCGATGATAATGTATTTCATATAATTTCCAAAAGAGGATTTATGAATGTCCCCGCATTACACTACATACCGAAAATAACCCATCAACAAGAGGTGAGAAAAAATGAAGAAAACTGAAATAATGGGAATATTCGCCCTGCTCCTCATAACGGCGGCGATGATCGCAGCATGCATGCAGGTCCAGGAACCCGACTCCGGTAACGCCGTGATAACGTACAGGTTCTATGGTGGATTCGTCATCCAGACGCACGCAATACAGGAACTGGTGGTAACAAAGGACAACGCAACACTGACCATCACTGCAGCAGACGGCAACATTACGGAGAGATTCGAAAAGAAACTGACCAAAGAGCAGTTTAACGCGATTGTGAAGGTATTCTCTGACAACAACTTTGCCTCCTACGGGGACCGGTATGATGAAGGCCAGAAATACGTCACCGATGTTGGCTTTACGGATATTACGTTCGTGGCCAACGGGAAGACAAAGACCGTGACGACTTACAACGTCAACGACTACATGCCATCCGGCCTCATACGAATACGGGAGAAGCTCCAGGAGACTGTCGAATTCACAAGGACGCTTGACGAGAGCCGGATAAAAGCGCTCGCAGAGTCCTGGATACGGGAAGCGCCGACCTACAAGTATGACGGTTCAGGCCTCAGACTGGTGAACTATGTCCTGCAGGAGTCATTCCCTGTCCGGTACGTACTCACCTATACATTCACGAGCAGCCACGCTGGATACGGCGACCGGTCAGGGATGATGACTGCCCAGGTAATCACGGACCATTCGATAATGATCACGATAGTGGACGGCACCGTGCAATCAGCAGTAATCGATGGGAAATGGGACGAGATGGGCCAGTTCTTGATCGGCTCTGAACTGACCCTCTCGTACCGCCCAAAAATGTGCGAGAAGACGACATGGCAGGTCTGGGAAGAGAACTCCGGAAGGGTATACATCCGGGCGCCGACCGATGAGGAAATAATAAAGAGCTACTACATCACCGTCTACAGCATCGAGGTCAGGAACGTGAAGAAGATCCAGCTCGACCAGGTGACGTGCCAGGCCTGCGACGTCTGCCTGGAGACCTATCGGTTCGGCCTCACCATGAACGCGAGCGAGATGCACGTATTGCTTGATGAAGGATGGACACGGGTTGGATGAGGATTTTATTTTTTGTAATCTCCTTTCGTCTTAGTCCTTTTCATTCCTCTTTTTAAAAAAGAACAGCAGGTAAACTATGGCTGCTGAAAGTACTTTTGTCTGAGGGTTGGAATGGTCTCAGGACTTCGTAAGGCGAGGGAGTGTACCGGCTCTTGACCATGCTGCGGTTCACGGCAATCAGAACAGACGGGATGCCAGAGCTGCGTGAAGCCTGTCGAGTGCTTCGAGGAAAGCGTATAAGCCCGGGTCTTGGGTTTGACGACATCGAAGAGGTCGCACGCGTAGACGAGCACGTCGGGTTTTTGTTTGATTATACATCAATCGCCGACAGGAAATTATCGTACACCTGCTTCTCGCGGAGGTTCATCCCGCTCTCGGGATCGAGGCGGTTGAACGCGGCTAAGCCTAAGTGGGTGTCGGTGATGTGGATGAGGTTCATTTTCGTTGATTTTTATTTGGGGGTTTATGGGATATAAGAGAGTCGGGGGTACGGGGAGAAACTAAAAATTTCAGCAATCCCGTTTTTATCTATGATGGGGTTCATTCTTCCGGTCCCCCGTAAAAAATGAAACATCCCTAGTGAATTCACCGGCTTTCATTTTCCAGGAGCCATTTCCAGAGCGGGATGCAGGTAATCTTCCCCTCCCGCGCCTCGTAATCCTTTGTCAGTATCAGAAGCTCATTGATGTTCCCGTTAAATTCTTTTGCAAATTCTTTCAGGCCTTCATATTCGCGATCGGGAACCTCATTCCCATAACAGACATTGATTGCGCTCAGGGTGTTGTCTTTTTTCCTGATGACAAAATCCACTTCCCGGGTTCCCTTCCAGTAAAACGGAGTCAGGCCGGACCTCATCAACTCCAGAAAGACGAGGTTCTCGGCAAGTTTACCCTCGTCTTCGGAGAACCGGAACGAGACGGCGTTGCGGAGCCCATTATCGATGCAGTAGATCTTCTTGTTCTGTCGTGCCTGTGCCGGCAGCGAGTACGCGAAGGCCTGTACTTCAAAGAGAATCCTGGCCATACCGGCAAAGTGGATGTAGTCCCTGACCGTGTCGATATCGGTCCCGAGCATCTCGTTGAGGCGGCGGTACGAGTACGGAGAAGTGATATTCGTGAAGAGATAATAAAGGAGACCTGCCAATGCTTTCTGGTTCCTGACTACGTTTGTCCGGATGATATCCCGGTACACGATGCTGTCGTAGTAGGCTCTAAGATAATCCTGCTTTGTGCGTTCGTCCTGCTGGAGAACGACAATGGGAAAACCACCTTCATGGAGGTATTGCCGGAGGTGAACAATTACCTCGTATTTTTGTGCTGCACGTGAGGCAGCATCTTTGGGAAGGACGATGCTGTGGAACTGGAGGTATTCGGTGAAATCCAGCGGGAAGACCGGCACTGAGAGGTACCGCCCCGAGAGCAGGGTGGAGACCTGCGAGTCCAGAAGGTACGAGGAGGAACCGGACAGGATGATTTTGCAGTGTTTGCGGTCGTAGAGTGATTTGACCTCCCGCTCCCAGTTTTCTACTCCCTGAACTTCGTCAAAGACAAGGTAGATGGTGCCTTTGGCCGCAATCTCCCTGCGGTAGGTGTCGACTGCTTCGAGTAATGCGTTTTTCCTGCCCGCGATCTCAGGCTCGTCACAGTTGACAAACAGGATGTTTTTGGCCACCACCTTGTTCGTGATGAGCTGCCGGATGATCTGGTACAGGAGGGTGGTCTTTCCCGATCGCCGGACCCCGCTGATGACGATGATCTCGTCCGTCCTGAGATACCGCCGGATTGTTGCAAGGTACTTCTGCCGCTCCCTGCCGGTATCGAACGGCTGGCCGCTCCACCAGGGATTCTGGCTTGCGAGGATCTCGAAGAGCGTTGTCACAGTAATGTGTAGGGTTATACTCCTACATAAACGTTGGTTTGTGATGGGTTATAACCCGATATGTTTCAGTGATTGTGAAGGGTTGTACCCTGACACGTTTATGGGAGCGGGCGGACGATGCCGCCGGAGAATCAGGATAAGCTTCCGGAATGAATACAAATTGTATTCAATTGGGTACAAAATGTAATCATTTCCCGTCCGGAGCCTGGTGCTGACGAGCGGAATCCCCGCCGCATGGAGCCGGTCGAGCGCCTCAAGCACCGTGGTATAGGCCCGGGTCCTGGGCTTGACGGTATCGAAGAAGTCGCCCGCATGGACGAGCACATCGGATTTTTGCCGGATAATTGCATCGATTGCCAACAGGAAATTATCGTACACCTGCTTCTCGCGAAGGTTCATCCCGCTCTCGGGATCGAGGCGGTTGAACGCGGCTAAGCCTAAGAGGGTGTCGGCGATGTGGATGAGGTGCATCTATACTTCTGTATGGAATTTTATGGGATATAAGTGGAGGGGGGCGGGGTGAAACTGTTCCGAAGCGGGTGAGCCGGAGACGCTCGATTATGTTCTTCTCCACAGGTTTTTCGTTTACATCATCTTACTGTTTTTTCCTGAATTGCCACACAGACCCGTATCAGTCACATTTTTACTGCTTCTGTTGGCAGGATGACGAGTTCATGGTAAGGCTGCAGATCAGGTTCCGGAATTCCGGGATTATTTCATCGGTATCGGGTTTTTATCGAAAGGAAAAATGAGGATAATGAATAAGTACATTGCGGGATCATTCAAAAACATCAGAACTTCGGAGTTCCGGATACGGATAGCGGTTGCTGCGACAGGTATCAAAAGCCGGGGTGTATGAGATCGCGATTCTGTACAGTAAGGGCTTGTTCTGAAGGTAAGCTTCGTACTCGCCGTATTTCAGAGGTTTTCCCATGAAATCTGACCTTCAGCCAGCGGTTGGCCCATCAGGTTCTTCTGCACTGCAGCCTGCGCAGTACCATGCCCTTACTGCCGGACAGGTTATTGCATCCCTCGGATCGGGTGCCGGGGGGCTGGACCCCGGAGAGGTTGAACGGCGCCTCCGGATGCACGGTCCAAATACTCTCCGCGAAGCAAAAAAGAGGAGCGTGATCCTGCTTTTTTTCCAGCAGTTCACCAACCTGCTCATCCTGATCCTTATCATCGCAGCGGTCATCTCCGGGCTCTTTGGTGAATGGGCTGATGCAATTGCCATCCTCATCATCGTCCTCCTCAACGGCGTGATCGGGTTTATCCAGGAGTACCGGGCAGAAAAAGCCCTGGAAAGCCTGAAGCGGATGACCGCATCGCATTCCCAGGTTATCCGGGGAGGCATGAGCGTAACTGTTGAGACCTCCGGGCTTGTGCCGGGGGATTGTATTCTCATTGCAGAAGGGGACCGGGTGCCTGCCGACGCACGGCTCGTGGAGGTTGTCGCGCTTGAAGCAAATGAGGCCACGCTCACCGGAGAGTCCGTCCCGGACCAGAAGGACGCTCACCGGGTTCTTGACCCGGATACTCCCCTGAGTGAACGGGTGAACATGGTGTACCAGGGAACCGTGATCACTCACGGCAGGGGGCGGGCAATCGTTACCGCGACCGGTGTGAAGACCGAACTCGGCAGGATTGCCGAACTGGTGGTGGATAAACCCGAACCGGAGACACCCCTCCAGGAGCAACTCCGGGTCCTGGCCAAGCAGCTCAGTACCGCAGCACTCGGACTGGTGGCTCTTATCTTTATCCTGGGAATCCTGCGTGGATACGCGCCCGTTGAATTATTCCTCATCACGGTCTCTCTTGCGGTGGCTGCGATACCGGAAGGTCTCCCGACCGTGGTGACTATCACCCTGGCAATCGGGGTTCAGAGAATGGCCGCACACCATGCAGTCATCCGGAAGCTCCCTGCAGTCGAGGTACTGGGGGCTGCGACCGTCATCTGTACCGACAAGACCGGGACCCTGACAAAGAATGAGATGACGGTCCGCAGACT
>JAJRBZ010000077.1 GCA_028679185.1 Methanoregula sp.
ATACCGAGTGGTCCGAGCGACGGTCCCAGAGGGGGACCAGCGGTAGCCTTTCCGCCGGGTACTAAAACCTCGACCACTTCTGCCATAGTCTTTGCACCATGCCGTCCCGTAGATGCGGGTTCCAAGCTTGGGTCTGTAAATATTGATGTGAAGGGAAATAAAGGTGATCCAGGAATATGAGAGAGGACTGATCCCTGTCTTTCCTATTCCGGGCTCGTTTCAGTCCCCGTTTACTCTTCCTTACAGCCCAAAAATCACTAATTCTTCAGAAACCAGCACTATTATTTTGCGATTCGCCTGATTTGCCCCCCTTTTGGCTTGGATATGGCCGTATCGTGCCCGGAAAAGTACGCTAATAGACCCTATTGGATTGAGGATAATCCATAAAACGGCCTGCATATGCTGTACGACTCCACGCTGAAAATCACCCAGTGAAAAAACGCACACATCAGCGATTGGCGGGACAATACTGGATCTTATGGGGGATAGGAGGTCTGGCAGAAGGAATGGGGGATGCCCGATCATCCTTTTTTCATGTCGTAGGATACTGCATTGGTCCCTGTCAGACACATGACAGCAGATAACCACAGAGATAGGATCGTCGAAGTTGGGCATGGATCACAAGAGGCAGAGAGAGAATAATGTTAAAAAATATCGTTATTTTTTTTGCTGCTCAAGCAATAAACGGATTTTTACCAGTTCTTCGATTATTTTCTGATCGGTTGGTAAGGTAATTGGGGGGGCTCCTCCACCGGTGCCGTCACCATGCAATCCTGATTGTCGCACCAGTGAACGGATTAATTCACGTAAATCTTCCGCATGTTCAATCCCTTCAATCCGAATTTCCGGGACAGCCTGCCCGGAATATCCTGCTGTCTGTACTGAGAGCGTGGAAATCCCCAGCATTCGCATCACAGGTCCCTGGATTACATCAAGATTTGTTATACGGTTATAGGGAACAATGCCTGTCCTGCGGAACCAGACACCCCGTTTCCAGCTCATCTCATCATCCCTTAGCTCATACCACATGCTTACGTAATAGAGCCTGACCCAGGCAACAAAGATCACGGTAAGCAAAAGCATTCCTGCAAGGATTAAACCCATAATAATCCAGTCAGGCTCTGAAGCAATTATCAAAGGCACTATTGTACAGGAAAGGATGAGCACAATAACAAGGATAAAATCAACAATGAACCATGTTTTAAGTGCAGGCGATGGTTTGAACGCCGTATTAAGCGGGAAGATCTGATTTTTTACCATAGAGAATTCTCAAAGATTAGTGAATTCCCTGATGTAAAAAAACATATCGGAAAAAGGAAGTTCTCAGTAATTTTTTACTGTGATGGTACTGATACCCTTACCGGTCGCTGAACTTCTCGACAACGCGGACGTTGTCACCCCGTACGGTGATCGGGATAGGGACAATACTTTCGTACAGCTCGACCGTAATCTCTTCTTTTGCAGAGTCCACGCGTTTGACAACCGCTTTTTCACCTTTGAACGGTCCGGCAATCATCTCAACAATGGTGCCTTCATC
Source organism: Methanoregula sp. (assembly GCA_028679185.1). Classification (GTDB taxonomy): domain Archaea; phylum Halobacteriota; class Methanomicrobia; order Methanomicrobiales; family Methanospirillaceae; genus Methanoregula. The sequence continues at coordinate 1,538 of JAJRBZ010000077.1, forward strand.
AATCCCGGCAACAACCGGCTTGGGTATGAGAAAATGCCCGACTTCGGCAAGGGTCGTTTCACCCTTGATCACCGAACGTGCGTGTGCAACTTTCTCCACGAGCTGCTCGATCCTGTTCAGCTTCTCCGGGGTCTCGATGAGTACATAGCCCTGCAGTTCATTGGGTACGATGATTGCTGTTACTTTGACATCAGTAGCTTTGGTGTCTATTGCCTTGAGGATGTTATCAGCAACGGTCCGCTCCTGCTTGGAGGTAGTCTTAATCGCAAAAATCCGGTTAATAAAAACCTCAGGGCTGGCAGGAATCTGAGGCGCCGGGGGCGCGGGGGGTACAGGTTGTGTCATGCCCATCAGTGCGGTAATGCGATGAAGAACTCATAAATGACAAATCCAACCAGGCCGACAACCAGGACGCCCGCTGCAGCGACAGTTGCAATCTTGGTAAATTCTTCCCGGGTGGGAGTACGCGCGAGTTTTAACACCCGCAAATATTTGCGGAATAACTCCTCGTGGAGTATATCAGCATTGATATCAGGTTTTGAAATTTCCATAGCTGCTCACTTGAGAAAATCGATCTCAAACTGTTTCTGTACTTTGGGGGTAAGCTTCTCATTACGACCATATATTTGTGGCGACCGTACACCAGTGACAACCAGAAGGGTTCTCATCTTGTTCTGCATTGCCGGGTCGATCTGCGCTCCCCAGATAATCCGCGCATTAGGGTCAACACGGTTGTATACTTCCTGCACAACGCCTTCTGCTTCCTCCATGGTCATATCAGGCCCGCCGACAACATTGACAAGTGCAGCTGTTGCACCGCTGATATCGACATCAAGGAGCGGTGAACGGATAGCCTTTTTAACCGAGTCGGCCGCTTTGTCCTCACTGTCACTCTCACCCATTCCGATCATCGCAACGCCACCCCGCTCCATGACCGTGCGTACATCAGCAAAATCCAGGTTGACAAGTCCAGGCATGGTGATAAGTTCGGTGATGCCCTTGACCGCACGCATGAGTACTTCATCTGCAACCTTGAACGCAGCATAGAGAGGGAGCTTGGGAACGACTTCGAGCAAACGGTCATTCGGCACAACAATAACTGTATCCGCCATATCCCTGAGTCTCTCAAGCCCTGCCTCTGCATTCTCCATGCGGATAGCACCTTCCGCAGCAAATGGCAGGGTGACGATTGCAATGGTGAGTGCTCCTTCCTCCCGGGCAGCTTTTGCTACTACCGGGGCTGTACCGGTACCAGTTCCGCCACCGAGACCAACTGTTATAAAGACCATATCGGAACCGGAAACAGTCGCCCGAATCTCCTGCTCGTTTTCCAAAGCCGCCTCTTCACCGATCTGGGGGATGGATCCGGCACCAAGACCCCGGGTCCGCTGCCTGCCGATAAGGATACGCTGGTCTGCCTGGGTACGGATAAGGTGCTGGGCATCCGTATTGATGGCGATGAGCTTTGCCCCGTGGATGCCTTCCTCCATCATCCGGGAGATCGTGTTTGATCCCCCTCCCCCGCATCCAATGACAGTGATCTCGGTCTTGAGCTCGGCCAGGATCTGGTCAAGGTCTTCGTTATTCTGCGAGGCTGACACGGTTTCGTCCCTCGCCTTAGTAAGTGCCTCTTCAACAATTGACCTCATGAAAATTTCTCCAACCCCGGGATGTGGATTTTAATTTCACTACCGGAAGACACCATGTCTGGTGTAATCACCCTGCCATTGATCATGACTTCCTGGCCCGCTGCCAGATGCTTGTAGGAAGGTCCTGGCGGCACCCCAAGTTCACGCGCTTTGCAGGGGTCGAACCTTACTTTATAGATGAACAGGGTATCTTTCACAGTTGCAGTGATCTCTTTATTACGTATGATTTTTGCGCACAATGTATTTAAATCATTTATTACTCGTGACGAATGGTTTTCATAGGTGATAAAATCCGGAAGCAGGCGATTATCGTACGTAGAGAGGTGAACGACTGGCAGTTTTTCAAGATTTTTAATCAGGGCAGGTTCATCGGATTTCACTGTTTCGATGAGTAAGTCCTTGTTTATTCCGACAACACAGAGTGTTCCTTCCCCCTGCAGAGCATGAATGTAGCACCGTGAGCCGAAAGAGACCTGCTCTGCCATCTCCCGTACGGCCTTGTATGTTTCCCATGAGAGAGATCCCATCGCCAGAATCTCACTTTCTGATAACCGTAGAATCCGGAGTTGTTTTAACAGTCCATAAATAGTGTTGAGTTTTTCACGATCCAATGCTTTCCGATCAACATATGCGGCAACAGCCCCACTCTTTACCATCATTTCACGCACCAGCTCCTTATCAAGCACCGGAATTTCCCTCGTGTGGGCGATATGCCCGAACCCGCCACGGGAGGTCAGGGCAATTTCGGTCTGCCGCTTTGCATAATGGGTACCCCCCAATCCAATGAGGGGCACGATTTTTACCGGCGATGCAGACAGCACGCTCTCTGCAACAGCGCTACCGGCCTCCTTGTTTGTCCATTCCTTTTCGGTACTCCCGATTTCAACAAAGAATGAAGGAAGAGAGAGTGCGGTCGGTCCATGGTGGGTGACTTCATATGAAACACGAAACCCTTCAGGACAGTGTTTTGAGAGCGATCGAAGCGTTGCCTGCATCATCGCTGGAGCTGCAGGTGCAAGGGTACGGGGTGTACCTCCTACATCCGCTGTCCCAAGATTTCCGGTAACATGCACAGTCAGGACCGGGACAGGGTTGATACTGTAATGCCGTGAGAGGAAAATCAGGAGATCTGCATCGATCTGAGCATCGATATGTTCTGCGTGGATCAGCCGCTCCTCAATCTCAATCAACTCGTAGGTCCGCTCCGGGTGTTGCCATCTTTCCGGCTGACCCGCGTCGAGCAATTGTTCAATGTGGTGACGGATATTCACGCCTGCCTTGTCCTGCCGGGAGTTGATAAGCGCAACCTTCATCTGTGGATAGGTTAGTGGCTCACCCCAATTAAGCGTGTGCCATTATACGATGAGTAAACACTATGAAGAAATACACAGTATATTGTTACCATGGACGCAGATAAGATTGCACAGGCATTCAAGAGTAAAGGAATCGAGAAAAGTATCACCTGTCCGGAGGCATTCTCCATCGCTGCAAAGTTCAAGATCCCTAAAAAAGAGATCAGCGAGTACTGTAATGCACATGGTATCAAAATCCGCGGCTGTCAGCTGGGCTGCTTCAAATGAGTCTTTTTTTACAGGTTGTTTCGGTCTCAAAGGCAGTTGAGGAACTCAGGAATCTTGCGGTCAGGTGCGGTGATGAGCCTGTACCGCTCAGTGATGCACTCCACCGCATTCTTGCACGGGATGTACATACAGATGTGGACATTCCGGGTTTTACCCGCTCAGTTGTAGATGGGTATGCGGTACGTGCAACAGATACCATGGGTTCGAGTGATGCCATCCCTTCGATACTACCCCTTCGGGGCAGAGTCGCGATGGGGAAATCTGATAGCAATTCCCTGCGACCTGTCGAATGCATCTATGTACCTACCGGGGGGATCCTGCCGGACGGTGCTGACGCGGTAGTGATGATTGAACATGCCGAACAGATCGGCGGCGAAGTCCTCATAAAAAAACCTGTAGCTTACGGGGAAAACGTACTTTTTTTTAATGAGGATTTTTCCAGGGGAGAGCCGGTTGTAAAATGCTATAAAAAACTCTCGGCACAGGATATTGGAGTACTTGCCGCAGCAGGATGCAGAGATGTGCCGGTTGTCCAAAGGCCGAAGATAGGAATCCTCTCCACCGGTAACGAACTGGTGCCGGTGACAGTCAGGCCTCAGGCTGGACAGGTTCGGGACGTGAATTCTTACGTAATCGCAGCCGCTATCAGGGATTGGGGATGCTCCCCTGTATTCTATGGCATTATCAGGGACGAACGGGAAGCACTCAGCACTGTTATTTGCAAAGCAACCGCAGAATGCGATGCTGTGTTGATTTCCGGGGGCAGTTCCAAAGATGATCGTGACATGGTGGCAGCAATCATCGCTGAACACGGCACGGTCCTGGTCCACGGCATTGCAATTGCTCCCGGAAAACCCACTATCATCGGTCAGTGCAACGGCAAGCCGGTAATCGGGCTGCCGGGTCACCCGGCTTCGGCATTCATCGTACTCATCGCGATTGTCCACCACCTGATAACCGCAATGACCGGTGAGACGGACAGCAGTATGCGAACCCTGCAGGCAACTCTCGGTCAGAATGTATCATCATCGAAGGGCAGGGAAGAGTATGTGCGTGTTGCGGTAAAAGACGGGATTGCAACCCCCCTGTTTGGAAAATCCGGGCTGCTGAACACCCTGGTGAGAAGCACGGGTGTCGTACGGGTACCTGCAGAAAGCGAGGGACTGGAAACCGGAACACGTGTTGAGGTGATAGTGTGGTAAAACGCTATCTTTCCGTGACTTCTTTGCGTGAAACCCTCACACTCCTGCGCACCGGGTTTACCTGCACGCCGTCTCGCGAAAGGGTGCCCTTGCTCAAATCAGTTGGAAGGGTGACCGCAGAACCCATCTTTGCACGGTACTCGGTGCCCGAGGTGCACCTTGCAGCAATGGACGGAATTGCGGTTGTCAGCCGGGAAACACGGGGAGCAAGCGAGCAGCACCCGGTCACGTTACAACAGGCAGTGAGAGTGAATACCGGCAATGTTGTCCCACCAGAGTACGATGCAGTGATCATGATCGAGGATGTGCATATCGATGGCGAGCAGTTCACCATCAGGAAGGCAGCACCAACCTGGCAGCATATTCGCCCGGCGGGTGAGGATATCGGCGAGTCTGAGATGGCACTGCCTTCAGGCCACCTGATCCGCCCGCATGATACCGGGGCACTTGCCGCATATGGCATTACTGATGTATCTGTACTCATGGTACGGATCGGGTTGATCCCGACTGGAAGCGAGCTCGTCAGCCACGGCTCCCGGCCGGCTCCCGGCCAGGTGGTAGAGAGCAACACGCTGATGGCAGAAGCGATGCTGGGGGCCCTGGGTGCAACCTGCACACGCTACCCCATGGTAAAAGACGACCCGGTACATATCAGAAAAATGGTGCAGCACGCCGTTTTCGAAAATGATATTGTAATCATATCTGCCGGATCATCTGCCGGGACGAAAGACTACACTGCCGACGTGGTTACAGAACTCGGGGAGGTGCTGATCCACGGCGTTGCAATCAAACCCGGCAAACCAGCAATTATCGGGCGGATCGGAAAAAAACCTGTAATAGGCATGCCAGGGTACCCTCTTTCGGCGTTAACGGTGCTCCGCGAGATTGTAGCACCCCTTGTCCATGCATTCGGGCTTCCCGTACCCTCGTATGGCACGGTTGATGCCTGGTTAACGGTTTCCGTATCCAAAGATATCGGGAGTGATGAGTTTGTCCTGTGCTCACTGGGACGGGTAGGGGACCGCTGGGTGCTCACGCCTATGTCACGAGGCGCCGGAGTTCAGATGAGTGCAGTCCGGTCAAACGCAAACCTGAAAATTCCCGCCGGGGTCGAAGGCTACGAAGCAGAAACACTGGTAACAGCAGGCTTGACCGTTTCCCGCGCCGAGGCAGAACAGGCACTCCTTATCACCGGGAGCCACGACCCCCTGATTGATTACCTTGCCGATCTTCTCCAGCAAAAGGAGATAGGACTGCATTCCACGCACGTGGGAAGCATGGGGGGGATCTTTTCTTTAAAGAAGAACGAGTGCCACGCAGCGCCAATGCATATGCTTGCAGAAAATGGTGATTACAATATCCCGTACCTGGAAAAATACCTCCCAAAAGAAGAAATGAGTCTTGTCTGCATCGCAGAGCGCCAGCAGGGCATCGTATCCAGGACGGGGATTGGGTTTGACGATATTACAAGGCATTCGTTTATCAACCGTCAGCGGGGGTCCGGGACGCGGATGCTGCTTGATCACGAACTCAGAATCCGGGGCATGGCCAATGAAGCGCTCAAGGGTTACGAGCGGGAGGTGACCACGCATCTTGCCGTTGCACTCGCGGTAAAAGCAGGTGAGGTGGAAGCGGGGATGTGTGTCTATAGTGCAGCAAAGGCACTCGGGCTCAGGTTCATTCCTGTCGCATCTGAACGCTATGAGATTGCAATACGCCGTGAGCATCTCGACGACCCGCGGGTTTCGCAACTCTGCGATACTATTGTCTCACCCGCTTTTAAGGAGATCCTGGAAAATCTTGGGGGATACGATACAAAAGAGACTGGCGTGCGGCGTGAACTGCCCTGAGAACCGCTTCCTCTGGCGTCGGGCATCTTATCACACCCTCGATATCCCAGGTTTTTACTCCAAAAACCGGGCGTTTCATTTTCAGAGCAATTGCTATCTCCGAAAGTGTTCCGTAACCCCCCCCGATTGCAACAACCGCATCGGCCGACTGGGCAACAATCACATTCCGTGCATGACCGAGTCCTGTACGGATTACAATATCAAGGTACTGATTTCCTGTGCCGGTATCGGGAACTATACCTATGGTCAGACCGTCCTGTTCCTTTGCGCCCTTGCAGGCCGCTTCCATTATACCATAGAGGCCCCCGCAGACCAGCGTTTCGTGGTTTTTTGCGATCAGGGAGCCGACAATGTGTGCGGCTTCGTATTCTTCCGGTGTGGGATCAGCAGCACCGATTACCGCTATTTGTCCCATACTCTTTCAATCCTGACCCATCCCGCCATTCCTGTTTATCATCATCAGCCGGAGTTCTGTCATCTCTTCAATTGCATATCGCGGGCCTTCGCGCCCGATCCCTGAACCCTTCACACCGCCATACGGCATCTGGTCGACACGGAATGTCGGGATGTCATTCACCATCACGCCCCCGACTTCCATGTCACTGAATGCCTGCATAACCCGGTTTATGTTCTGCGTGAATATCCCCACCTGAAGACCATACTCGCCCCCATCAGCCGTCTGCAGAGCTTCGTCAAAATCATCGTAGGGAGCAACGGAGATAACCGGAGCAAACACCTCCTCGCGAATTATTCTCATACCCGGTTTTGTGTCAACAATCACTGTCGGGGCAAATAAGGTATCTTTGAGCGTGCCACCGGTCAGGATCCGTGCACCCTGCTTTACAGCTTCCTGGACTTTCTGGTACGCCTCTTCTGCCTTCACCTGGTCAATCATCGGACCAATATCTGTCACAGGTTCACGGGGGTCACCAACCTTCAGCACCTTTACTGCCGACAGAATTTTTTTAAGGGTACGTTCATATACGGGGCGGTGTACCAGCACGCGCTGGACAGATATGCAGACCTGCCCCGCGTTCATAAAACCCCCAATCGCGATCCTTTCTGCAGCATAATCGAGGTTTGCATCTTTATGGACGATCACCGCTGCATTCCCTCCCAGTTCCAGTCCTACTTTTTTGTGTCCAGCGATATCCTTCAGGTGCCAGCCAACAGTACAGCTTCCGGTGAACGAGAGATACGCGACTCTGGTGTCCCTCGCCAGCTGTTCTGCACGGGAACCTGTACAGGGCACCACACTGATTGCTTCCGGAGGAAGACCTGCACCAAGTGCCATTTCGCCAAGAAGTAAGCTGCACACAGGTGTCGCGGATGCGGGCTTGAGAATGATGGAATTTCCCGCCGCAATGGCCGGCGCAAGCTTGTGGCAGGCGAGATTCAATGGAAAATTAAAGGGTACTATCCCGACAACAGGTCCAAGCGGGAACCGCTGCAGAAACCCGACTCTCCCTTCTGTGTCATCAGTCCAGTCCAGTGGGATTATTTCCCCGTAGATGCGTTTTGCCTCATCCGCAGCCGTTCTGACCGTTACTTCTGCACGGCTGACCTCATTTGCCGCAAACTTTTTTGTTTTCCCGCCTTCCATTACCATTACATCGACCAGCTCGTCAGATCGCGTGTGGATCTCATCAGCGAGCCGGGAAAGGATACGCGCCCGTGCCCCGGAAGAGAGCCTCCGGGTTATTTCAAATCCCCGCACTGCGGCAGCAACTGCCTCTTTCAAATCATCCGGGCTTGCCAGACATACTTTTGCGTATAATTCCCCGGTGTAGGGAAACCGGACGTTCATGATTTCTGCGGTCTGTTTCTTTACACCCCCCAGAATAACGGGATATGGCTCCATCATCGATCCTTTTGTTGTATCCTCTTATATTCAGAATTTCGCTGCTTTACACGGCTGTAAGGTGTTTCAGGTACATTCTCACTGCAGTATCAGAATTGTTACAAGGGAGAGACACATGTTGTATAGGTTAGTTTCCTCATTTATCAATTGAAACGGTTCGATAAAAGTTGGGAAGATTTTTTTTTTTAAAAAGTAAGGCTCTGAAGAAAACCCTATTCTCACTGACGGGGTTTTGGACGATACAATCTGGGTTTCTGCGTCCTCCTTTCAAAATTTATAGATCAGGAATAATTATAAAAGCAAAAGAGAGGATTGTGAGATCGTATGACAGAACCTGTTGATGGAATACGGGCGTTTCACAATGCTTTCAGGAGTGATCTAGAGCGTATTGATACCGCCGCGTTTAACTCGGCAAAGGGAAAGGAAGGTCTCGATGACACCATCGGGCGCTTTTTGTTCTTTAACGAAATACTGGTCTGGCATGCCCACGGAGAAGAGGCAGCTGTCTTTCCCGCACTTGAGACTGTCGCCCCCCTGGTAGCTGAAGCCTACGTCATAGATCACCATGGCCTGGATTCGGCATTTGAAGAACTGAGTACATCGTATTCTGCACGCGACCCATTGAAAACTGCACGGGCTACCGCTGCATTCCGTTTTCATCTGAATATACACCTAGACAAGGAAGATACCCACCTCTACCGGATTTTCCGGGAACGGATCTCCCTGCCCGATCAAAGCAAAGCGCTAGGTATCATGGCCAGCATGATTCCACAGGAACGCTTCGCGGAAGTGGTGGTATGGCTCTACCCCTTAATCGGGCACGACGATCGTGAGAACATGACCCGTATCTGGCAGATGATGATGCCTGCCCCTGTCTTTGCCGGTGTAAAGGAACTTATCAGAAAGGCAATCGGCAGCGACTGGGCAGAACTTACCCGTCGCATCCCGACACTATAAGCCAGAATTTGATAAAACGAGAGCGGAGGTTATGCTTCCAAAGTGGAGAGGCCTCTCATGATTATTATCTTTTAAAGAATAATAGTCAATTGTGTAATATTTAAAAAAAAAAGAGATCAGACCAGCTTCATTTTTACCGGTACGCGGAATATGGCATCATTGGTACCGGCTTCCTTGCGGTCATCAGCGCACAGGTAATACTTGCCCTGGGTCTTGAGGGTGACAGTCTTTTCCTGGGGGATGGTTATGTCATTGAGCTGTATCAGAGGAGCAATTCCTTCATAAACCCATGTCTTTTTTACCGTGTCCCAAACCGGCCTGACTGTCTGGATCTTTTCATAGTCACCGGCCGTAAGAAGGAGGACATTCACATTCACAGTACCGCTTACCGGGGATGTCGCCCAGACAGCATATTTCTGATCAGGGTAGAGGTAATCCGCACCCATTTCCTTCTGGACATCAAGACAGAGAAAATCATTGTAATGGATATCGATGGTGGTATCGATACCGCGGCTTGCTGCCGCCAGGGAGACAGATGGTACTTGTGTATAGGTGGGACTGGCGGGGCCGGTTGTGGTGGTGACAGGCCCTGCAGACCCTGCTTTCTGTGTCATCGTGCAACCTGACATGCATGCAAACAGTATTACCAGTACTGCAAAAATAAGACCGTACTCTCGTAATTTCATGATGTTCAATTCAAAAGTGACATATATAATGGTTACGATTCCGTCCGGCCGCGCAATGTGAATCGCGATGATACCGGCACTCAGGCAGACCGTAATGGGTGAAAAACTACTTTGTCCTCAGGCACCAACATTTCACCACGCATATTTTTGCGTCCTGATACTATGAAAAGAGGGGTTTTGTGAAGGAAGTCAATGCTAACTTCAATGCACAGTCTATCGAACGTGAGGTGCAGGAATACTGGCGCATCCACGATACGTACAAGACCGTAAAAAAGTACCGCAGTGCCGGAAAACCATTTTTTTTTGTTGACGGGCCCCCCTACACCACTGGAAATATCCACCTTGGGACGGCGTGGAATAAAATATTAAAGGACAGCATCCTGCGATACCACAGGATGTGTGGCCTGAATGTCATTGACCGTGCAGGTTACGACATGCACGGGTTACCGATTGAAGTAAAGGTAGAACAGGAGCTTGGATTCAAGTCCAAAAAAGACATCGAGAAGTTCGGTATCCGTTCTTTCATCGAGAAATGCCGTGAATTTGCCATTGGGAACAAATTTCTCATGGACGACCAGTTCGCCAGTCTTGGTGTCTGGCTCGATTTTCCCAATGCATACCAGACAGTTCAGCCGGAATATATAGAGGCAGCATGGTGGACGCTCGCACGTGCCGAGGAGAAAGGTATGCTCGAACGCGGGCACCGGGTTGTAAACTGGTGCCCGAGGTGTGAAACTGCTATCGCGGATGCAGAAGTTGAATACTGGGACGAAAAAGACCCCTCAATATTTGTCAAGTTCCCGCTCACAGGAAAACAGGACGAATACCTTGTCATATGGACAACAACCCCCTGGACTCTGCCCGCCAACGTTGCAGTTGCAGTGTCAGAAGAGATAGAATATGCAAAGGTTCGTGCAACAAAAGACGAGCGCGGGGAATACTTCTGGATTGCAGAACCGCTCGTAAGATCAGTATTAAAAAAGGGACGCTACCAGGACTTCACGATCCTTGAAAAGAAAAAAGGATCTGAGCTCAGGGATTGGAAATACGATTCACCGCTTCAGGAGCATGTACCACTCCAGCGTGATATAGACCATAAAGTCGTAACCGCGGATTTCGTCACGCTCGAAAATACAGGAATTGTGCATATTGCCCCCGGCCACGGGTGGGATGATTATATGCTCGGGATAAAAGAGGGGCTTTGCGTTGTCTGCCCTGTTGACGGTGCAGGGAGGTTTAAGGAAGAGGCCGGGGCGTTTGCCGGGCAGTACGTGAAGGATTCAAATGAAAATGTCCTTATTGCTCTTGGCGATCACCTGCTCGCAAAAGAGACTGTCATCCACAGGTACGGGCACTGCTGGCGTTGTAAAACACCGATCATATTCCGGGCAACCTCACAGTGGTTCTTAAAAGCCTCAGAGATGCGTGACCTGATGCTGTCTGAAGTTGCAAAGGTCACCTGGTATCCCGAATGGGCGGGAAGTGCCCGCTTCTATGACTGGATTAAAGAAGCACGGGACTGGTGCATTTCCCGCCAGCGCTACTGGGGGATCCCGATTCCAGTCTGGGTATGCCTGAAGTGCAACAAGTACCGTGTCATCGGCACGCTCAAAGAACTAAAAGAGGCAGGCGGTAAACCGTTAAAGGATCCACACCGCCCGTTCGTGGATGAAGTGACTATCCCCTGCAACTGCGGGGGTACCATGAAACGGGTCGAAGACATTTTTGATGTCTGGTTTGACTCAGCGGTTGCATCATGGGCGACCCTTGGTTTCCCTGGTAAGACAGAAGAGTTCAACATTCTCTGGCCTGCGGATTTCATCACCGAAGGCCAGGACCAGACCCGGGGCTGGTTCTATTCGCAGCTGGGAGCAAGCATTATTGCGTTTGGCAGGGCTCCTTACAGGAGCGTATGCATGCACGGATTTGCACTCGATGCCGAAGGTAAAAAGATGTCCAAAAGCCTCGGCAATGTCGTAACTCCTGAAGAAGTCATCGCAAAAGTCGGTGTCGATGTACTCCGTCTCTACGTACTTTCCTCGTCAGCTCCATGGGACGATCTCAAGTTTAACTGGGAGGGAGTTGGCACCACCAACCGTGCAGTGAACATCCTCTGGAACGTGTACCGGTTCCCGCTCCCGTACATGATCCTCGATACATTTGAGCCGTCGAACAGGGATGGCGTCTGGGATGGTGCGTACATCAGGGCGCACCTCAGTCATATGCCTGACGAGGACCGTTTCATCATATCACGCATTAATACCGTGGCTGCCACAGTTGATACAGCCTTAAAGGAGTGCCAGCTCCACCGCGCAACCCGTGAACTGGTGAACTTCATCTTAGAAGATCTCTCCCGCTGGTACGTCCAGCTTGTCCGCCCCCGAATGTGGTCTGAGGGGGAATCGGTTGACAAACGCCATGCCTATGAAACGATCTACTACATCATGCGCCGGCTCATCTCGCTGCTTGCACCTTTCTGCCCCCATCTCACCGAGGAGATCTATCAGAACCTCAGGTGCGGAAACGATCCCGCAAGCATTCACCTGCTTGACTGGGATGCCGGGGACCCGGTACTTATTGATGGATCTCTTGAACATGCAGTTGATATCGTCCGGTCGTTTGACGATGCATGTGCAAATGCCCGGCAGGCAGGAAAGCGGAAGCTCCGCTGGCCGGTATCGGAAGTGGTCGTGGTTACGAACTCAGCACCGGTGAAAGACGCAATCGAACGACTGAATGCAGTCTGCAGAGACCGGGCTAACGCCAGGAAAGTCTCCGTAGTTGCAGGACGGTGGGAGCGGATCGGCTGGCAGGCAGAGCCGGTGATGAAGGTACTCGGGAAAGGATTTGGAAAGAATTCTTTTAAGGTCAGGGGGCTCATCGAAGCTGCTGACGGCAACCACCTTAAAGTGGAGATCGAGTCCGGGAGGACTGTAAAACTCGGTGCCGGTGTCGATGTCTTCGAAATCGGGGCTGAACATGTGACATTCAGCGAAAAGCTCCCAGCCGATATCTACTCGGCAACAATGCCGGATGCAACTGTATATGTCGATGTCAGACTCGATGAAGATCTCGAGAAGGAAGGGTATGAACGCGAGGTCATCCGCCGGATACAGGAAATGCGCAAACAACTTGATCTTGTCGTCAGCGAGTTCATCTCAGTAGAAGTGCTTATCAATGACCTGCGGATCTACAACCTTCTCAAGAATGACAGCAACCACACCATTGCAGGAGAGGTTTTAGCTGTCGTGCCGGACAAGGGGATCCTGTTTTCCTTCCTTAAACCGGGAGACAAACTGAGAACTCATGACTCAATAAAGGACTGGGAAATTGAAGGGGCAACTGAGACCGTCAGCATGACAATAGGGATCTCACGGGCAGGCGATTAATTTACCCAGAAACTCCTTTCCTTCCGGGCTGGTAAACAGCAGAAGGTCACGGTCTACTGTAACCGAACTGCGTTCGGCCACTACATGCTCCTGCGTGATTGGATTGAACCCTTTCTTTTCCGTAATCTTCTTGTAGACCAGAACACCCCGCCGCTGCCAGGCAGGTGTGGTGGCAAGGTTGAAACCCCGCTTATGCATCATTTCATGGAGGTTTTTTGCCGGCAGGCCCTTTAACTGATCCGCAGCCTTTTTTGCACGTCTCCCTTCCTTGATCAGGGCCTGCTGGCAATAGCCGTTCAGGTGATTACGCCAGGCCTCATTCTGCCGGTTGGCTAAATACTCCATCGCATAGGCAGGTGTCGCCGGAATAACCCGTGCATCGAATGCAAGGGGGGGTGTAACTCCGAGGGCAAGGGTCAGGGTGCTTGCCGCAAAGGAGGCTGTCACAGAATCGATCTTTTCCACGCGGCCATTAAAAGGGAGCCGGGTGAAATAGAGGCTGATCTCGTCCGAGAACGTGAACGCAAACTCCGGGCAGAGCCCGCTGTCAGCCACAAGGGCTGTACAGACCCGGATCATTGCATCACTGAACCGGTCATCAAACGGTTTTGTGAATACAAGACTCTCTGCAAGCCGGTGAAATGCACGCCCGTCAAGCCTGACAAAAACAGGGGGGATTGTGGTGATATTTGAAAATATTTCCCGGTTTTCCATATAAACAACCAGGCGGGGGCAAAGAAAATATGGGGATCCTCCCGCAGCAAACGTATACCTTGTTTACTCTTCCGCACTACCGCTAGAGAAGGCCCCTGGCAGGTGGCGAATCAGAACGATATCATCGATTGCACTGATGATACGGTAAGGAATCTTAAGGCCTTTGAAATTTTTCAGCTCAAAGAGCTGGTCGTTAACCTTGCCGACTACAATTGAATCTATCTTCTTCTGATCCACATCGATGAGAACATCTTCGACTTCGCCGATAAACATGCCCTTTTCTGTATAGATCTGAAGCCCGAACATCTCCGTAATCTGGGTTTCCATCGTTATCAGATGAAAGTATATACTTAAGAGTTAAAAAGATAATCCTTTGATATGGACGGATCTTTCCGGATCGGGCGTCTGTTTGGGATTCCAATCCTGATCCACTACACATTTATCCTGGTCATTCCCCTCTTTGCATGGATCATCGGGAGCCAGATTGCACTTACTGCCGGCATGCTCCATGAGATTTACCAGGTCCAGGTTGATACTACCCTCATTACTGGCGGCTTTATTCCTTACCTGCTTGGCACCATTGTCGCTCTTGGCCTTTTTGGGGGAGTTCTCGTGCATGAACTCGCCCACTCGCTGGTTGCCCGCTATAAAGGGATCCGTATCAACAGCATCACACTCATGATCTTCGGTGGCATTGCGTCAATGGAGGAAGGAGTGCCGGATCCGAAAGCTGAACTGCCCATGGCGCTGGCGGGGCCGGTTACCAGCCTGGTTGTCGGCCTGGTCTGCAGCGTGATTGTCTATGTAATCCCTGCAGTTACTTCAAGCTCTGCAATTGGCGGTGTACTGGTCTTTGTTTTTGGGTACCTTGGCGTGCTCAATATCATCCTCTTTGCATTCAACCTCCTCCCTGCATTCCCGATGGACGGGGGCAGGGTGCTTCGTGCATGGCTGGCAAAAAGAATGCCCCTCCATCGCGCAACAAAGATAGCAGCTGATATAGGTAAAGGTTTTGCAATCATATTTGGCCTTATAGGGCTTTTTTTCTTCTCGCCGTTCCTGATCCTTATCGCGCTCTTCATCTATATCGGAGCAAGCATGGAGTCCACTGCCGTCAAGTACAGTTACCTGTTGCAGGACGTGACTGTCGGGGATATGATGAGCAGCCCGGTAACAACTGTACCTCCGACACTACCGGTAAGCCAGATAATCACAATGATGTACTCAAGCAAACATCTCGGCTTTCCGGTAGTTGAGCGAGATACCTTAATCGGCATGGTGACTCTTGCCGATGTAAACCGTATGGCTTCGATTGACCGCGAAGCCATGCAGGTCCAGGATATCATGACAAGAGACCCGATCACGCTGCCGCCAGATGCGCCGGTGATTGAAGCGCTGAAGATCATGTCAGCTCGCAACTTTGGCAGGATCCCGGTTGTCAAGGACGGAAAGATCCTCGGGATTGTAACCCGGACTGACATCATCAAAGTGACTGAACTTAAACAGGTCTAGAATTTCAGCAGCGGATCAAGCATCGAATTCCCGGCAATGTTCTGGTAATCTTTGAGAGTTTTAAACGGTCGCTTCGCGATTACCGCTGCAACTTTATGCTTCCCGATTCCCGGCAGCCATTTTATCGCGGTTGCAGACAGCGTGTTGATTTCAACCGGTACCGGTAAGGCAGTCACCGATCGCATACCCCAGTCCACCACAACTGCCTCGATAGTACTGCGTTTTTCAAGCTTCAGCGGTATACCGACAAGGATGGGATATGACCCCATCTGCCTCCCGAATGAGAGATTGCCGGAGACCTCGATGTGAACATCGTGAAGTACGGTGCCGATCGGGTAAACCCGCCGGAGCATCGGGAGATCGATGGTACTCCGGACATATTCCTTGAACTGCCGGAACCGGCGCTCGTGTTTCCCGAGTGTGTTATTCATGTATGCCGGTGTCCCCTCAAACGGCATCACCTGCCGTATATTCACGCGGCGGACAGTGAGTCCTGCCTTCAGGACCCGGTTAAGGAACTGCTCGTTCAGTGCATAGGTCATCTCCGTCTCGCCCGCCAACCCGCAGACAAAGTTGAGGCCCGGCAGCAACTCGGGGACATTGTCCCGCCGTTTCCCGCCTTCCTCGTTGACGATTGCTATCGCCCGGAAGACCTCTTCGGGCTGCGCCTTGAGGTTGTTTGCTGCAACAACGTCAGGATCTGCCGTCTCCATGCCAAATGCTGCGACATCACCAGGAGTGTGATACCGTATGATTGCACGCAGGGCCTCACGGCTTTCGTGTTCATGCCTCGCGATGGTCGCCGGATTTGTGTTGTCAATGTGCAGGGTTTTTAATGCAGGCGCTGCAGTGCGGATCGACGCAAAGAGGTCCTCCAGCAGATCCGGGCGCGGAGCAGGATATTCCCCAATACCCGCGCCATAGGCAAGGATGTCCGGCTGCCGCCCAACCCTGAAATGTCTCGCCCCGTGAGCGTACAGGGCTGCAACCTCGTTGGCGATACCTTCGATGCTCCGGTACTTCGGCATCCCATAGAACGGCTCGGTGCAGAACGAGCAGCCGCCGGTCGCCCCATGGGAGCAGCCCCGTGCTGTTTCCAGCTCGCACATCACGTATGGGTAATCCGGGTGCTGCACAATAATCCCGCTCCCGATACCGCTCCATGTATCAGTACGGCTGTAGTCAAGCATTCCCACCGGCTCGTTCCCATTGAGATAGTTGTCGATTGCAACCGCTGGCTCACCAGCCAGCAGGGCGTCAAAACCGGAAATAACCTGGCGGATCGCACGCTGCCCGCCTTCTTTTGCATAGCCGAATCCGATTGGACCCCCGATCAGCTTCTTTGGCCCCCGCACCATGTGCCCGATCTGCTGAATCTCTGTGAGTGTTGCGGGCTTACCGCCAAGGTACTTGCCCGGCACCGTGACTCCCGCGATCATTACCACCAGGTCCGCCCGGTCAAGCACAGTAATAACGTGCTGGTCTTTCCGGAGCTGATCAATAGTTAGATACCGCACGGAGAACTCATGCCCGATCAGGACTCCTGCAACAGTGCGGATATATGGAGAAATGTATGGCGGGACACCGAGACACGTGGGTTCATCAACGTAGCCGTCAAGGATGTACGCTTCAGCAGGCATGACCGATCGCGAGAAGGAGTTTTTTTGCCCAAAAAAGTTTGCCCCGTTTCATCGGGTCAACGCTGGTGTCATCCAGGTCAAAACCGATGAGCGTGATATGCCCGGCACCAAGTTCGTCAGCGGCAAAAACAGCCCGGTCGCCATCTGAAAATCCGCCGAAGTTATGGACATGGGGAAGCGGGGGGCCTTGCGTCGTGGCAACAACCGGTCCCCTGAATCGCGGCACCCAGTATCTGAGCAGGGGCATATTGTCACCATGCGCGTGGACTACGACAATTGTACCAGATTCATTCAAATCGAGAAGCCTGTCAGTCGCTCCGTCAAGGTCGGTAAAGACCGCATCCGGCCGGATACCGTGTGCATCAAGCACTTCAGCTGCTGCATCAGCTGCAAAAACAACACCCCGTATTCTGTTCAGCTCGTGTTTCAGGCAGGGTGCGTTACCACAGACCGTGACTTCTTTGTCTCGGGTGAGTTCTGCAAGAGACGGGAGGTCATCACTGGATACAAGAGAGGCGAGCAGTCGGGCTGCTTCCTCGTCCTCTGCACGGGAAAAACCAAAATAGTCCAGAATTTCGCAGTACCAGGGTTCCCATTCTTCAAAGTCCATTGTCACCTTTTGGATCCATTTTTTTTGTAGTCTTTTCCAGTCCGACAAGGTTCCTGAACTTCTTTAACAGGGGCTCGATAACAAAGTCAAGCAGCTGGGCTTTGTTGTCCACTTTTCCGAAGTAATGAAGGGGGATAGTGGCTGCTGCCATATTCGGGTGACCACCGGCATCACCAATATCCCCGAACGCTTCTGAAAGTGCATTACCGATATGCAGCCTGATGTCACGGTTGCGTGCCGAGACAACAATAGCGGTGTCAGTAATACCATAGATAAGGGCCGTGTTTACTCCTTCAAGAGTGATAAGAATATCTGCAGCCTGCGGGAGTGCATCACGGTTCATGACATACCCCACGTTCGCGAAGAGATAGCCGCTCTGGATCGAACGTTCTTTGATCGCTGTGCCTATCACATCCAGAGTCTCCTGCGACAAAGATGGCGACATGATCTTATCGAGAAGATCAGCATCAGTGAGCGGCAGAAGGAACCCGGCGTAATTGAGATCCTGAGGCGTTACATTACGCTTGAATTCCCTGGTGTCCGTTCGGATACCGTACAGGAGGGCTGTCGCAACCCGGGTGTCAACGGGAACATCGAGCTCCTGCAGGTACTGGGTGAGGATACTTGCAGTAGCACCAACACCGGGGCGAATATCGACAAACGTATTCTGTGTCGTTATGCGCCTGTCATCCTTGTGATGGTCGATAATAATGTTGATCCTGGTCTGGGGAGGTACATCATTGTTGACTCCCTGGGACGGGCAATCCACGAGGGCAAGGTAGGTACATTTCTGGAGCGCCTCGGTAGTAAGGTGCTCCATTTTAATATCGAGCAGATTAACAAACGTCCGGTTTTCCTGGTGACCGATATTGCCTTCGTAAAATATCCGTGTTGTAAGTGATACCGGGTTGGCATGTTTTGCGATCTCGGCAAGCGCCATTGCAGAAGAGATCGCATCCGGATCCGGATTTTTATGGGTGATAATGCCCAACGTGCCCTCCCAGCTGGAAAGCAGCGCATAGAGCCGCTGCGAGATCCTGCTCGAGTGTTGCTTTTTGATCTGGAGGATGGCTGCCTTTGCAACCACTTCCTGGGGATACAGCACAAAATCCGCACCGGCAGCGGTAAGCTTCTGCCCGTTTACCGGATCAATTGAACGTGCGACAACCTGGACTGCCGGGTAACGCCTCTTGATAGTGAGAACTGCTGCGAGGTTGGCATCGCCGTCGCCGGTCATAACGAACGCGATCTCGAAAACGGGGAGCCCGGTCAGCATCTCCGGTGAGGTGATATCCCGCAGGTAAGCATCATACTTCTGGTCACGGAGGTTGCGTACCCGGGTATCATCCTTATCAACTACAACAACACGCTCATTTTCTTTTGCGAGTTCCAGGATAATGTTGTAACCATTGGTCCCGCACCCGAAAATGCAGTATTTTGTTGGTCCCTGCTGTTCGAACGGGGCTTCTTGCGGCATGTTAGAAAAGATGTAGCATTCCAGCGTATTAAGGGATTCCACGCGAGCATCTCCAAAACATTTATTCAGCATTATCGACCACATTACTAGGTCTAACGAGCTTGGGTCTGTAGCTTAGTTCGGCATAGCGGCGGACTCTTAATCCGCAGGTCAAGGGTTCAAATCCCTTCAGGCCCGTTTTTTCTCCACCGTTTTTTGATCAGGCTTTGTTCCGGTTTTCCCATCGGCACCCTGGTTATCGCTTCTGCATATTTCCCGTATTTTGCCTGCCTCCGTTCCTTACGGAGATCGCGGGAAAAATCGGCTGTTTTTCCGGTGTGTCCGTGACAGTCAAGACAACAAAGACCGCAGAAGGCCACCACATTGAGATCTTTTCCCTCCATGAATGGTGGATTTTAATCTCGAGCTATTATTTTTTCGCCCGGAGGAGAGAACGTATTTCTGGAGAAAGCATGGATTCGGCTTACCGGATCCATCTCATCCGCACCCATCGCTCATACTCTTCGGGGCGGAACTCGCGGTTTTCTTTAACGATTGTCTGGAAATATGCCCGGTTGCCGGCAAGGATCGCCTCTTGCGCCGGATCGGAAAAGCCATGCATGACAGCTCCTGCAAGTTTTTTGCCGAGTGCTTTTGCAGCGGGTTTAATTGCATCAACCGTTTCCGTTATCCCTCCTGTGGCAACACTGATTCCCCCCACCGATATAACCCCAAGGTAATTAAGCACATGGTTCAGGTACGAAACAGTATCGTCCCCTCCGGATTCATACGTGGTCGCAACAGAGCACCCGAACTTTCCGGCAAGTACCTGGTAATGGATTGCGTCGGCGAGCCGGTCGATGAATACCTTCATCTGGCCGCTGATGTTATCGATGTAGACCGGTGAGCCGAATATAATGCCGTCTGCTTCCTGCATCCGGATCAGGAGGGAGGGGACATCATCATCATTAACGCAGATACCATTTAACAAGCACGCCTCGCAGGCGGTGCAGGGAGTGACATGGAAATCCGCAAGGTCAATCAACTCTGTCTTTGCCCCGGCTTCTGCTGCCCCTTCGAGCACAAACCCCGCTAGCTTTCGCGTAGTGCTGCGGATAGTCCGTGGACTCCCGTGAATGGCAAGGATCTTCATTTGGTAGGTCTGCTCCTGCTCAGTTGATTTTAGTGGCGGAGGTTATTATGGATGAGGTAAGGAAGGGAGGTTTTTCCTGTTCAGGAATTCTAAAAAAGAATGGCAGAGGAATGCAATGTAACCTCTTGTAAGGGTTACTTTTTCAGGACATCTTCAAGCCAGTCACCGATGAAGGTGCCGACGATAAAGATTATCACGAAGATCATAATCTCAATAAAAATACCGAACACTCCCAAAAAACCGACACTAATACTTATATCTCCGGGAACAAGGAACATCGACACGAGCACAAAAATAATACCCAGGACGATACCGATGATAGCGCCATTTTTGAGGATGCCCATGAAGTCTTCCTTTCCATGGTGAAAATAGCCAAATGCTATACCGATGATGAAATTCAGCAGTTCAAGCCACATGTAAATACTCCTGATTTAAAGCAGAATATCACACACCCAACGCTAAATAAGTTGTGGAAGTAACGGGTATATCTGCCTGCAATATCCTGGATTATAACACTGCCAGGAATCGTGTCCGGATATCTGAAAGGATACCTTCAGTTATTCAAGGGTGATGAAAGCCTGCCGCCATGGTTTGTTACCGATTACCCGGGTTTTATGACCCTGCCCGGAGATATCCTCGGCAAGCAGGACGTCACCTTTTCCAAACCGCCGTTTATCGCCGCTGCTCACTTCAATCTCAGCCATCCCTTCAATGGTGATAACATATTCCCGGCAGACGACATTGTGCCAGGTATACTGATACTTTGCAGGGACCTCCCTGAAGAAGAAGGCCTTTACACTGGTTGGCTCGGTAAAAAAACCCAGGGGGCCACGGGATTCCAGCTGAATCTCCAGTTCATCAAAATGGGACTGGTTATCAGACCCGGTAAAAAGTCGCGTGATTCTCATACAGCATCCTCTGGTTACAGTGTTTGATGCGAATAATTCCGATACTGTGGAAGAGTAAGTATTACCAATCGATGTTAATATTTTATGGTTTTTTATTTCTCTGCATTCATTTCATGGATTATGTACAGGCAATATAACGACCTTTCGGGGGCAGATTTATTGATGTACCCTACTGCCAGTTTGACGAATCCGGGAATTGATTTTCGTTGGATATATATATTGTGCTGATCAGATCGGAGAGACCACAACCCTTTTCCACTGCACCCCCAACTCACATTGTATGCCGGAAACGGATCGCGGCTGGTCTCTGATTATTATGAGCCTCCTTGCCATAATCATCGCTGCAGCCGTTTTCATCAATTTCTCCAGCCCGGTACCGGAACCAGTAAATGCAACCGGAACCCTTACCGGCACAGTTACTATCGGTCCCTTGTGCCCGGTCGAACCCTGCACCGTCACACCAGACCAGCTTGCCGCAGCATTCGCTGCACGGACAATTATTGTATCAATCCCCGGAGGATCGATTGTCGCTGAATCAGTGCCTGACCCCCGGACCGGCTATTCGATTGCGTTAAAACCCGGGGCATACAGCATTGATATGAGACACCTGGGGATTGACAGGAGCCCGGACCTTCCAAAAACCGTTACAATCCGGGCAGGGGAAACGGTCCGCCTCAATATTTCCATTGATACCGGAATACGGTGATACGACGATTTAACAAAAATTCTCCGTGATATACACCTTTTCCGATGCAATCGCAACCCCGATGCCTTCGCGATCGAAGGTCCGGGTCAGGATGTTCTTTTTGTGCCCGGAGCTGTTCATCCAGCCCGCGACCGTGGTCTGTGCTATTGCCTCAGGTGAGTTCCAGTTGTACACGGTCTCGCGGTTGTTGTAGAACGTGGCAGAAGAATAGAGGTTATTCTGGAACAGATTTTCCGCAATACCGTACGTGTAATATGAACCGTACGTTTTCCTGCAGGTGTAGCCGTCAGCGGTTGCACGTGAAGTGGGATCCTGTCCTGCCGGATTCACATGGGCAAAATAATG
>JAJRBZ010000078.1 GCA_028679185.1 Methanoregula sp.
AAATCAGAACCATAATATTATACAATAGATCTCTCTGATACATTTTTTTCTTAATTTTCGGCGCCGGAACCTGGACCGGTTTACAAAATTTGTGTACAATTTGTATTTTTTGTTTTTTCACGACAGTCGAACAAATAATCCCGCAGACAGCAATTTATAAAATATAGACATATATCAAAAAATGAAAAATTGCCCTCGGAATTAAAAAAACGATTACCCGGGTTTATTTGTTATAGTGAAGACACAGTGTTCATCACCCTTTGAGCGGCACCTGATTTCCCTACCCTGTACTTTTATTCCAAAAGATCCTTCTACGATTCCGGCAAGGAGTCCTGCAGTACAATAACAGACATTTTTGCCGGTTGTCCCAAATGCTTCAGCCTCAACCGTGTGTTCAAGCGTTATTGTTTTCACCTTTTTGGCTTCATCCCATTCCATACTGATGATATGGAACCACCCCATCTGTGAGTAGAAAGCAAACGCCATGTCGGAAAGGAGATTTGGCTTTGATATACCCATTTTTTTGTAATGCTCGACTGTTTCTTTTCCCATGTCCATATACGCACGGTAATTAACCCCTCCCGCAGGCAACTCACCCATGGTCTTTTTTAGTGAGTTCATCATAGACGAGAAGATAAACCGTGGCATTATAACAACAGGATCATCGATGAGCTTTATCGTGCCCCTGAGGGGTTTATGTTCAATATATTCTGTGATGGCTGATTCACCCTTCACAATTGCTTCTGCTTTCCATTTCCAACTGGATTCTCTTTGATCCGCGACAAATTCACAGACATCATCACCGTTTGCATGGCATCGTGTCTCGATGCAGAACCAGTTCTTGCCCGTTATGGATATCAGGACACCCTCAATCCATCCCCGGTGAATACCACAGACGGGCATCTTCCAGTCCTTCAGGACTTCAGACTCAAAGGTATGTTTTGTCCGAAGAACAATCCGGTACTGACCGGATTCGACAAGCTCAAACGGCGCACCCCAGCCCTGCTGGTGCTGGAGCTTAAAAACAAGCATAAGAAATTCTGCCGGTTTGAGATCCATTCCGGACTTTTTTAACAGGTTGTTGAGCCCCCCGGCACCCATCCCAACAGAATGGAAGAGCTTACGAACAGCCTGGACGGCAAGTTTCCTGTCAAGGTTCGCTTCATACATCTCATAAATTGCTCTTACTAGATAATTGGGATTGCTTGCTGTTTTTACTCCGAAGACCGAGTAAGAACCTGCAACAGGATCCAATTCAATATAGGGAGTGATATTTCTCTCCCCGCTGATGAGAGCCTCAAAATCCTCCCGTCCAATTTTCATAGGGAGGCGATCTGCTATTATCCGATTAAAGTATTTCGTTTTTAGTACTTGGATAGTGATTATGGCAATAATATTAGAAAAGATGAAAAATTGATGAAACCCGCGTTATATTTCCAAGAGTGCTTTTGCGTTAAGATCGAGAGTAATGGATGAATTTGACTCGTTAAAAGTTATATGGAACGTCGTGATCTTCTGGGAACGTTCCATGACGATGCAGTCGTATTTTCCATGCGTTAGTTTGAAACTGACATTTCCTTCATCTGTTGTTATATCGTTTCCCACGATTTTGCCTTCATTTCGGATCGATACACTTACACCATTCTGCGGAATTGTATCTTTCAGGATTGAGAGCCTGAGTATCCCCATACCCTCACTTTTCTTGCCGATCTCCGGAATAAGGGTGGGAACACTCTTCTTCAGGTGTTTTTTCTCGAAAATCCGTGACCCCATTACAACAGCATCGACAACATCCGGCTTAACATCATACAACTCGAATTTTTCATGCCCGGTAATCATTATCACGGCTTTATCGCTGTAAAGTGATCCTTTCTCATCAATATAAATTGCACCTTCAGCCTCACCATTTATGAAGGCAAGATAGTATTCCCGCTCGTTCTCCTTTGCCGCCGCAATACCTGTGAACGCCTGGGGCGCTGCAAACTGGAACAATTCATGAATGTTAAAGGTCCCCACGTACTTTGAACCCTTGATAATATTTTCCAGCAGGTCATGTATTACATTTGGAATACTCTTTTTCAGGTGAGCTTTCTCAAAAATCCTGCATCTCATGACGATAGTCTCAACAATATCCGGCGTTAATTCATAGAAATCGAATTTTTCTGCACCGGAGATCATTCTTGCCGCCTTATCGCTGAGTACGGTCCCTTTCTCATCTATGTAAATAGCACCTTCAGCCTCACCAGCAAGAAATGCGAGATAATACTCCCTGGAGTTTTCTTTTGCAATGGCAATCCCATTATACAACCGTGATGAGGCAAACTCGAAAAGTTCATGGAGCGTAAAAGTCCCAAGATGCTTTGCGCCCTTGTGGATATTTTTTATCAGGTCCTGTATTTTCATTAAATTCATCTCATCGGGTATATTTTTTGGAAAGAAATATCGTACAATGGTTTTCCTGTTTATGCGTGTGTGAGTTATTTGTAACAGGTATATTTTACATTTGCGGAATCGATTGTTATCTCTTCGCTCTTTATCGTCATACATAAGTGTTAATAAAAAAATGATATATCGGAAATATGGAAATTCTCTACCCATTGGCGCTATCAGCGGTTGCAGTTCTCATAACCCTGATATATGCCTCGTTTCTCGATATCCGATACCGCCGTGTCCCGTTTATTTACTGGTTACCGATGCTGGGGATTGGCGTTGTCTGTACGAGCTATCTCTTCTGGCAGATGACGGCTGACCTCAGC
>JAJRBZ010000079.1 GCA_028679185.1 Methanoregula sp.
AATTGCAATTTTCATTTCCTTTGAAAGTGCCCCGAACGACATATGGGTAACGAAAATGGGGGTTTCTATAATCATAGGGTGCCGTGCCCCGGGACCGATCACCGTGCGTGTATTTACCTCTGTTTCCTTGTTTAGGGGCAGTGTAGCTATCTGGGCGCCTTTGATCAGGATATCGTCCCATGAGATAACGGATTTTTTTGTCCGCATCGGTTCGATAATTGATTCGCCGGTAACTGATATGGTGTGGATATCTGCCATGTACTCTTCAAGGCTGTCTGACAGGCGTTCCCAGGAAGAAAGGTACCCCGGCAGGGCTTCGACATGCTTTCGGGACAGGGATGGATTGAAAGATACCCCACATGCCGGACAGGTGATGGGTTGTACCATCTCCCTGAATTCAGATGGTGAAACAGGTCTTAAATGGGTCCAGTCCGATGCGCAGATCGGACATTCCCAGTTTTCTGGAAAATCCGCGGGTTCGGTGTCGGGGCGTATATCGGTGAGTGAGTTTCCCCTTTCAGAATCGTATTCGAATGTGTTACAGACATCACAGCGGTAGAGTGTCATGGAGCTGTACCCGTAATGTGATGTCCGTTCCAAACTATTAAAAGGATATTTAATGAAAAATTCGTCGGGCTTTAACAGGCAAGATGGCATCAACGTATACCATAAATCAGCAATTATTCACGACATTTATTCATTCGGTCCGGCACCTGAGTTATCGCACCAGGTAACAACAGATGTATGCGATGCGCTCTGGTGAGTCGCCTGGATAAAAAAAGTCCCTGCACATAACTGGCGCTGTCAATATATGGCATGCCAATGTCAGTTTTGTGGTGCAAAGCAGGTGCCGCGTTCAAAACGGGAGAAACGTATATTCACGGTTAAAATTACCGTTACTCCACGTTGGTCAGCCTGCTCTTCATATCGGGGATTTCCGCCTTCCTTGCTTCCATAAGGGATGAAATTACGGCATCAGAAAAGACCAGAGCCATGGTTTCAAACAAGGTACCCAGAGGTGCAAATGCGGAGCTGACTGACCGGTAGTCCCCTTTCAGCTGCCGGATTTCAAACGAATTTGTCTCCTTCCGGTAATATCCGGTTAGATCGCCAAGGTTAACGACGCAATCTGCAACTCTGCTCATTTTTGAGTCCGGAGACGACGTGATAAGACAGACCGTTCCCCCGAGTTCCTTTGCCGTTCCGCAGATGGAGGATATTGATTGTGTCTCACCCGAACCCGAGAATACCACAAGCGTATCGCCCGCATTAAATGCCGGTGTTATCGTCTCACCGACCACATATGCATCATAACCAAGATGTATCAGGCGCAATCCAAACGCCTTGGCAATATATCCTGACCGACCGGCACCAGCTACATACACTCTCTTTGCAGCAAGCATATTTTTAAAAAATGCTGCCATCTGATTCTGGTCAAGCATACCGGCTGTTCTGGTTATTGTCGCGGCCATCAGCTGCATGAACTCAAGGATTGGGGGAACCTCATCACTCATATATGTATACCGGACTTTTACATCACCAGATATGAGTGTATCGGTCGGCGGGAAAGAACCCGATCCAAACATTCAGGAATTGGTAATTAAATATAGTAAGTTTTTACTCCTCCTCTCGAAGGGAATTCCTGAATCTGATAAGCTCATCACAGAATTCTCCCAGATATTCCTCCATGGAGAGGCTGCCCTCCTCAAAGATGCAATCTCCTTCTTCGATAACTTTATTGATCAGGTCGCGCGTAGGAAGAATGATATCAATTGGAACACCTGCCTGCTTTGATCCCCTGAGTAGGGCTTCACGGAAGATGCCAATACAATACCCTATACGGTAGTGATATACATGTCGGGTCTTTTTAAGGTAGCCTGCAATGCGTTCCGTTTCTATACGGAGAAAATCTTCCAGAACCTTATGGTCCCTGCATTTACCAAGCATGTAATGATAGTGAGCATAGGGATACATTTCTTCAAGTTCGGCGGGAACAATCCCACAGGTCCCGAAAATTACAATATGATACCGGGACTGGTCAAGTACCTGCGAAATTATCGTCCTTATGAGCTGATGACTGGGGCTTTTACTATAGGGTTTCCGGATTGCACAGGGCATGAAAATTGCAATCTCTCTGGGTGGTATGTCGTAATCATCTATAATATACCGGTAAGATGCTTCAAATTCTGCAAGATAAAACGGGGGATCGGTCAGAAAGGGTCGCTGACTGGTTTCTGAGTCCTTCTGGTTTTGCAGATCACCCATGATTATTCCATACCGGATTGTTCCGGCACTACATGAATGAATCGCTCATATCACCCCGGTTATGCTAAAAAAAGTCTGATTCACTTTCCAAAACTATCGCCTATCTGCCGATCGAAGGCTAAAAACCCTACCTCCCTCTGGTACTGGCACCGTCAAAATCTGTCTGAATTTTTCAAAGCAGACCTGCATCAAATTTTTTTCAGGTATTATTGAAATCTTACCCATTTCAGCGTCACTTAATTATTATCAGGATACCCATAGTGTACCCTGATGGCACGCCTCGCGGTAGTGGGAGTCGGCAGGATAGGAGGGGAGGTTGCCTACCTCACGACATCGCTTGGAATTGTGGATGAACTGGTCCTGTATGACAGCGCTCCCGATCTGCTCCGGGCGCAGGTACTGGATCTTGAGCACACCGGACTCCAGATACCTATTAGTACTGATGCTTCTGAAATCAGGGATGCAGATATCTGCATTTTTTCTGCTGGTCTTGCCCGGAACCCATCCATAAAAACACGTGCCGACCTGCTTGAAGCCAATTTGTCTGCAACCAAAGACGGAATCTCGCTGCTTAAAGGATTTTCCGGCATTCTTGTAACGGTAACAAACCCTATGGATGCAAACAACTTCTTACTGTGCACAAAGACCGGAATTACGCGGGAGAGGTGTATCGGTTTTGGAGGGCAGCTTGACAGCGCCCGGTTCGGCCTCGCGCTCAGGAACCGCGGAATTACAGGATTTCCTTTCGTTTTAGGAGAGCATGGTGAACATCAGGTGCCGATCTTTTCCAGCCTGTCTTCCCCGGTAAACAATGACCTGCGGGAAGAGATTCTGGCTGAACTACGGGGCGCAAGTATGGAAGTGATTAAGGGGAAGGGGGGGACGGTCTTTGGCCCGGCAATTCACCTTGCCCACCTTTCCCGCATCATCCTTAAAGATGCACGGGAACTGATCGCATGTTCTGCGGTACTGGAAGGAGAATACGGCTTGTCCGGATGTTCGCTTGGGGTTCCTGCCCGTGTCGGCTTCAATGGAATCCAGAAGATCGAGGAATGGGACCTTGATGACTGGGAGTGGGCCAAGATGAACGACGCAGGACGATTTGTCAAAGATCTCTGCACACGGGCGGTTTCCTGATATGGCATCGCAATCACTTCGGGTCGATACCTGCATAAATGCCTCCTGCACGCTTGACCAGTTCTTTGGTATAAAAATCGCCATCAACCAGGTCGAGTATAGTAATACACCGGAAGGTCCGGTCATCCATATCTTCGGGAGGGATGTGAAGGGAAAAGCCGTCCATCTTGAAGTCACCGGCTTCAAACCATATTTTTATGTACCGGCCGACCAGGCTGAAGGGGCAACTCCCCCCCCCCAGGTCACGGTCGAACCTGGAACTACCTACCATTCGATACGAGGTGAGCCACTGCGACGGCTCTATACCCAGCGCCCGACAGATGTGCGGGATGTACGGGAGCGATACCGTCACTTTGAGGCTGATATTCCGTTTGCCACCCGGTACATGATCGACAGCGGACTGACTGGTGGTGTGTCAGCACCCCAGGCCATCGTAGATTATCACGAAGTCACTCCTGCTGACGTTGATGCCCCTGCCCGGACCTGTATTCTTGATATTGAGTGCGAGGATGAACGGGGTTTTCCTGATCCCCAGCGGGATGCGATTACCTGCATCACCTGTCATGACTCATTCGATAATGATTACACGACATTCCTGCTGGCCGGAAGCAGCACTCCTGAGGAGATCGCCCAAAAGGAAGCTGCAGGCGGACTCAAAAACGGCTGTTTCCGGAAGGAAACACACACCATCTGCACGTACGCCGATGAAGTTGTTATGCTCAAAGCCTTTGTCGCGTACATCAGCGACCGGGACCCGGACGTGCTCTCGGGCTGGAATTTTGTTGAGTTTGATATGCCGTATATCATCAAACGGATGGAGAAACTCGGTCTCCGGGCGGATACTCTTGCCCGCCTTCAGGGGCTGACCGAGCGCAACGCACTGAGAGGGCGTGCGCTCTTTGATCTCCTCATGGCTTACAAGAAGATGCATGCAACACAAAAAGAGTCGTACCGCCTTGATGCCATCGCGTTGGAAGAGGTGGGGGAACAGAAAGTCCGTTACACAGGAACGATCTCGGATCTCTGGAAAAAACAGCCGGCTCTTCTCGTCGAGTACAACTTCAAGGATGTTGAACTCTGTGTTGCAATCAATAAAAAAGACAATATAATTGAGTTCTACCGGGAGATTGCCCGCTATGTTGGCTGCCCTCTGGACAAGACACTCAATTCATCAAGCGTAATCGATATCTTTGTCCTGCGCAAGGCATCGGGCAAGTACGTCCTGCCTTCAAAGGGTTATGCAAATGCCGAAGAGTTTGAAGGAGCAACAGTCTTTGAACCGAGCAGGGGTGTGCGTGAGAATGTGGTGGTTCTTGATCTCAAATCCCTCTACCCGATGGCGATGATGACAATCAATGCATCTCCTGAAACAAAAGATCCCAATGGGGAACTCAAAGCACCCAACGGTATCAGATTTAAAAAACAACCGGACGGGCTTACCCGCAGTATCATTTCAGAGCTCTTAAAGGAGCGGGACGAAAAAAAAGCACTGCGCAACACGTTCGCCTTCGGTTCGCCGCAGTATGTCATGTACGATATGCAGCAGAACGTGCTCAAGGTGATCATGAACACGTATTATGGTGTCTCGGGTTATACGAGGTTCCGGCTTTTTGACCGGGAAATCGGTTCTGCTGTTACCTCTGTGGGGAGGGCAATCATCGAACATACCCGCCGAGTGATCGAACAGCAGGGATACAAGGTAATCTATGGTGATACCGATTCCTGCATGGTGCAGATGCCACTGCTTGACCAGGAAAAGACGATTGAACTCGCACGGGGTATTGAAAAACGCCTGAATGTAAGTTACAAGGAGTTTGCAAAGAACGAACTGAATGCAGACACTCATTTCTTTTCTATCAAATTTGAGAAGATTTACGCACGTTTCTTCCAGGCCGGAAAAAAGAAGCGGTACGCGGGGTCGCTGGTCTGGAAAGAAGGCAAGAAAGTGAACGAAACTGACATCGTGGGCTTCGAGATTAAACGAAGCGATACCCCTCAGATAACCAAAGTTGTGCAGATGCAGGTGATGGAGAGGATCCTTGCCGGTGAAGGCTACGAGGGGATCAAGGCGCTCCTCTCAGACGTGATTACCAGGTACCGGGCGGGAAAATATTCCCTCGATGAAACTGGGATCCCCGGGGGTATTGGCAAATCCCTTGACGATTACGCAACAGATGATGCTCAGGTCCGTGGTGCAAAATATGCCAATCAGTACCTTCATACCGAATTTGGAAAAGGAAGCAAACCGAAGCGTATCTATATCCGGACCGTCACTGCAAAATACCCCAAGACGGATGTACTGTGTTTTGAGTACGGTGACCAGGTACCAAAAGAGTTTGTTGTAGACTGGGAACTGATGCTGGATAAGACCATCAGACAACCTATCTCGCGGATAATCGAATCACTCGGCTGGGACTGGACAGATATCGACCCGCAAAGAACGACGCTGGCACAGTGGGGACTGGGGTAACCCGGTTTATTGCGCGCCTGGTTGATGTCTCCATAAACTTCACCGGATTTTGTATTATCCTGTTTTCCCCCCTCCGCGTAACCGTTCCTGCAGTTTCTTTATCTGTTCACGCAGGGCAATCGCCCGTTCGAAATCGAGGCTTTCAGCTGCATCCCGCATCTGTTTTTCCAGCTCGATAACGACATTGGGGATCTCGGTCCGGGGGACATGCTTCGTATCCCTGATCTCGACTTCTTTTTCCTTGACCGGCTTCCTTATGGTCCGGGGGATGATGTGATGCTGCGTGTTGAAAGCCACCTGCAGGTCCCTACGCCGCTGTGTTTCAGCAATCGCCCGCTTCATCGAATCGGTCATGACATCGGCATACAGTACAACAGTTGCATTGATATTTCGTGCCGCACGCCCGATGATCTGAATCAGGCTCCGCGCATCCCGGAGGAACCCCTCCTTGTCCGCATCAAGGATACCGATGAACCCGACCTCAGGGATATCGAGTCCTTCCCGTAAGAGATTGATCCCGACTAGCACGTCAAACTTCCCCAGCCGGAGCTCGCGGATGATCTCGCTGCGTTCGAGCGTCTGTATCTCGGAATGTAGGTAGCGTGTTCTGATACCGTGGTCAGCGAGATACTCGGAGAGCTCTTCTGCAAGTTTTTTGGTGAGCGTGGTGATTAGCACCCGGTCGCCCCGGGCGATAGTTGCCTGCACTTCCCGGATCACATCATCGGTCTGACCTTCAATCGGACGCACTTCAACGCGGGGGTCAACAAGTCCCGTCGGGCGGATGATCTGTTCGACAACCCTGGCGGATCTTTTGATTTCGTAATCGCCAGGGGTTGCTGACACAAATACGACATTTCCCATATACTGTTCGAACTCATGAAATTTCAGCGGACGGTTATCGTACGCGCTCGGGAGTCGGAAACCGTAATCAATCAGCGCCTTTTTCCTCGAACGGTCACCATTGTACATGCCATGCAGCTGGGGGATTGTCTGGTGGCTTTCATCGATGAACATTAAGAAATCACCGGGGAAGTAGTCGAGAAGACAGTAAGGCTTTTCACCGGCTTTCCTCCCGTCAAAATGCCGGGAATAATTCTCTATTCCTTTACACGAACCGGTCTCTTCGATCATCTCAAGATCGAAATTTGTCCGCTGTTCGAGCCGGTGTGCCTCAATCATGCCGAGTGCGGGTAATACTTCTTCAAGTTCACTGCGGATAGATGAAATTGCCGACTTTCGCGCACCTTCCGGTGTGACGAAGTGCCGGGCCGGATAGACATAGAAATATTTCATCTCCTCTTTTCTCTCACCGGTATTTTTATCTACCTCGCGGATATGTTCGACTTCGTCACCAAACATCTCTATACGGATAATATTATTGAAGTAACCGGGCACAATATCGATGATATCTCCTTTAACCCGGAACCTGCCAGGCATCAGTTCAAGGTCGTTTCTCTCAAACAGGATATCGAGCAGCCGGCTCATGATCTCATTTCTTGTAATCTTCTGGCCGACAGAGAGCTCAAACCCCATATTACGGAAGTTCTCCGGATTCCCAAGGCCAAAGATACAGGAGACAGAAGCGACAATAATCACATCCCGCCTGAACGAGAGCGAAGCGGTAGCCGAGAGCCTCAACATCTCAATTTTGGGGTTAATTGCAGAGTCTTTCTCAATATACTGGTCCTTTGCAGGAATATAGGATTCGGGCTGGTAGTAATCGTAATAGGACACAAAGTATTCGACCCTGTTGTGAGGGAAGAAATCGCAGAATTCCTGGTAGAGCTGGGCAGCAAGCGTCTTGTTATGGGCAAGCACGAGTGTAGGCCTGTTCACTGCAGCAATCACGTTTGCCATCGTAAACGTTTTACCCGAGCCGGTAACGCCCAGCAGTGTCTGGTACTGGTCGTTGTTTTCAAGCCCGTCAATGAGTTCTCTGATCGCTTCTGGTTGAGAACCGGCGGGAGCAAAGGTTGAGACGAGCTGGAATTCTGTCATGGTGTTTAGGAATTCAGAGTGCAATATAATAAGGGATAGGGATGCGGCATGAAACTGGCCTTCACGATTCCAGCACCATGAGCAGGTCCTGGAGGTGGAGGGTGTTGATGATATCCTTATCTTCGAGCCAGCCACGCCGGGCTGTTGCAATCCCGAGTTCCATGAAACCCAGGTTATCCCGAGTATGGGCGTCAGAGCCAATCGAAAACCGGGCACCATGTTCGCGAGCCATCTTACAGTTGGTATCGGACAGGTCAAGTCGGGCAGGAAATGCATTGATCTCAAGAGCAACGCCAAGTTCTGCTGCTGCATCAAAAACTGCCGGAAGATCAAGCTGAACAGGGTCCCTCTGCTGGATGATGCGTCCGGTGGGATGCCCGAGGATATCAACGCGGTCATTATGGAGAGCAGCAAGCACACGTTTCGTCATCCCGCTTTTTGGCATGTTCAGACCTGAATGGACGCTTGCCACAACCACATCAAGATCCCCGAGGAGCTTGTTACCGATATCCAGATTCCCTTCAGTGTCAATAGAGCATTCGATTCCGGTAAGGACTACAATCCCATCGAGGTCACGGTTTGCCTGTTCAATTTCCTTTTGTTGTTTTGCTATTGCACCTTCATCAAGTCCGTGGGGGGTCTGCGGGTTCCATGCATGATCACAGATAGCGATATATTCATAGCCGTATGCCTTTGCGGCCTCCGCCAACTCCTTAATTGTATGTTTTCCGCCGCTCCATGACGAGTGAACATGAAGATCTCCCTTTACCGCATCATAAGGAACAATCTCGGGCAGGGTGCCGTTGATTGCAGCTTCAATTTCACCTCGATCCTCCCGCATCTCGGGCTCGATATAGCGAAGATCCAGCATCCTGTAGAGGTCCTGTTCAGTCTGCCCGTGCAGTTTTTTACCGGTAAACAAGTCGGTGACTCCGTACTCGTTCAGCCGCCAGTTCCGGTCGAGTGCCCGACGCCGCATTGCGATGTTGTGGGCCTTTGATCCGGTAAAATACTGGAGGGCAGTCCAGTACTGGTCTTTATCCACCACTCGCAGGTCAACCTGCACACCGGAAGTGAGGACGATGCTGCTTTTGGTTGGTCCTTTTCCAAGTATCCGATCAATTTCGGGCAGTGTGCAGAACTCAGTCATAATTTTTTCAGGTTCGGCTGATGCGGCGAGAATATCTACATCCCCTATGGTCTCTTTTCTTCGCCGGATAGATCCTGCCAGGCTGATTTGCTGTGTCTGGGGAAGATCTGCGAGCCGTCTCTTTATTTTTTCGGCAACCGGAAGGATATCTCCGAGAAGAAAACGCCTGCCGGTACCCTTCATTGTCTGTATACTCAAAAGGATATTCTTCTCGCTTTTCTCACCAAATCCCGGCAGGTCACGGATCTTTTGGGCTTTAGCTGCTTCTTTTAGTTCTTCTTTGTTCGTGATACCAAGCTGCCTGCTCAGGATCAGGGCTTTTTTTGGCCCAATCCCTTCGATCTCTGCCAGTTCAAGAACCCCTTTCGGGATTTCCTTCTTCAGCTTCTCAAGATATGCCAGCTTGCCGGTGCCGATTATCTCCCGGATTTTGGCAGCAATGTGAATTCCAACACCCGGGATATCCTCGAGTTTCCCGCGTTCATTAATACTGGTAATATCCTCCTGCAGTGTCTCTATCACATGGGCGGCCCTTCGGTAAGCTACCGGCTTGAACGTTACGCTTTTTATTTCAAGCAGGTCGGCAACTTCATAGAATATGGCTGCGATCTGCTTGTTGGTCATCCGAATTGGTGTTTCCAAAGGGTCTCTCATTCAATATTCCTGTCCGCATCCGGATACTATCCCTTTACAGGTCTTTTACCAGACAAGATTCTGATGGCATTTTATCGCTGGAAGATCCCGCCTACCTTGGCTTATAATGTCCCCATTTTTCCAGTGCTTCTTTAAGGTCCTTTGCATGCTTTGCTTTTTCTTCGAGCGTGACACCTTCCTGCCATGCCTCTATTGCCTGCATAGTCGCCCGTGCACCTGCACGGGTTCCTTTCGGGTGACCATGTATCCCGCCGCTGACGAGCAGCACGAGCTCAGTGCCATAAATGTTCAGTACTTCAGGTACAAGCCCCGGGTGAAGCCCTCCTGAAGATACCGGGAATGCTGATTTTATTCTGCCCCAGTCCTGCTCCAGCAGCATCCCTTCAATGGCAGGGGTTTTTTTCTCCCGCAGCATATCGGCAAGGGCAATGGATTCCTTTTTTGATCCGGTCAGTTTCCCGACGGCCGTTCCCGTGTGGATCTGGGAGACCCCGATAAGCCGCATGAGTTTTGCGATGAACTGCATGGAGATACCGTGTTTTTTGTTCCGGTCGAACGCTGCATGCATTGCCCGGTGTGCATGGATTGCAAGACCGAGATCGGAGCAGTAGTCCCGCATCGTCATGACACTTGCAGTCCCGGTCACGACCACATCGATCATCGCATAGTTCCAGCCATATTCAGCCAGCAGGTCTGCCCTTTTTTTCATGGATTCTGTATCAGCGGATATGTTGAGGAACGCTGATTTTCTCTCGCCAGTCTCCTGCTCGGCTTTATCGCGCAATGCTGAAAGCTTTTTTACCCGGTCCTCAAAACGGTTGAATGGGGTTGATGTGAGGTTCTCGTCATCCTTGACAAAATCAAATCCCCCCATCCATGTTTCGTAACCGACCTCTGCGTGTTCCTGTGCGGAAAATCCGATTTTAGGTTTGGGAACTGCGCCGGTCAGCGGTCGTTTGTGGACATTCATCATCTTCCGGATACCGTTATTGCCAAAATGCGGGCCTTTGAAATACTTGAGATATGCCTGAGGTAAAGAGGCATCAATCAGCCGCAGGTTTCTTATGGCTTTCATGCCAAAGATGTTCCCCGCAATCCCGCTCAAAAGCTGGACCGCATTCCCCTCCTCCCAGAGTGCGAGCGGATAAGCTATTTTTACCACGTTTCCCTCAATATCAAATGCGGTTGCCTCAAGACTCTTCATACGGGGTGGCAGGGTATGGAGCGTTGTCCATGTACCAGTCGAGCTTTCTGATGCAATCCTTCCCGCTGCTTCCTTACTCCGGATTCCGGCAGCAGGTTCAAAATAAAACAGGCAGATGAGATCATCAGGTGCTGGTTCATAGGTCAGGTCGACAAATTCTTTGTACCAGTCAATCGTCATAGCTATTCTTGTACTACCAAGGTTACTGATGGTAAAAAATGTTCATGATGCTGACAGGGAAAATTGTACAGTTTCACAAAAATCCGGAAAAAAATAAGAAAAGAAGTAAGTAAGGTGGAAAACGCAGCAGGACAACAATCAATCATATCAGTCGTATAAGATTTTCCCGCCCTTTTTTAACCTTCTGGATCATACCACGCCTGTGCAGGTCGTTGAGTGTAGCGCTTACCGTCGATTTAGGCAGTCCCAGGTTTTTGACGATCTCCGACTGGAACTGTTCACCGCCGCTTGCTTTGAGGAGCTGGATAATCTTTTCCTCAAGGGTGATAAGTTCTGCCTCGGATATCTGGACTGCCGGTATGTCCGGGTCATCCGGTTTTTCACGGTGTCTTTTTGCATTTATTACATACAATCCCGCGAAAATGATCAGGATAAGAACGCATCCCAGAACTACCGGCAGCCAGGGAAATCCGGTTTTTTCAAAGACCAGCCTCGGCTCACCAGGCCCGAATGAACGCTGGCCATACCAGATAAGGCCATCTCTCATCTCGTCTGGTGCAGGTTCGGCGCTGCTGACCGTATAAC
Organism: Methanoregula sp.; assembly: GCA_028679185.1. Classification (GTDB taxonomy): domain Archaea; phylum Halobacteriota; class Methanomicrobia; order Methanomicrobiales; family Methanospirillaceae; genus Methanoregula. The sequence continues at coordinate 11,647 of JAJRBZ010000079.1, forward strand.
CGGCAGGATACCTGACGATGAGCGTATTATCTTTTGCCAAGTACAGCCCGCCGGCCAGTGCGTCACCAACGGTGAGATCATTTCCTGTTTTTGCAAATCCTTTCCAGCTGAATGAATAAAAGACAACCCCGTACCTGCCGGTAGGGGACGTCTGGACAACACCATTACCGGCAAAATCAGTTACATCCATAAGCCGTGATGTGGCTGCCGCTGCCTGAGCTGCAGAACGCTGCATCAGGCCCTCAAACTGGGGAAGATAGATGGATGATACATTGCCGGCATAGGCATCAAACATCGCCATATCTTCATCGGATACAAGGAGCGTGCGGTACTCTACATGCCAGAAAGCCGTACCATCTTCATATACCGTGATTGTATAGGTAATAGATGAATCCGGAGGATCAGGTGACTGGGCCTCAACGACCGGTATACAGATCAGGAGCAGAATGGTGAGAAGAACAATGCTGCCTGACCGTGTCACATAATCCATGAGTTGACAACCTTTTGATTATTATTACCCGGATGTATAAAAACTATTGAGAATTTTTTTTATTCATGCCTCATATGTATGGTGACAGGGATTGTGTCTGATAATTATGGAATCTTCCAGGGATTGCATGACTTCTTAGTCATGCCCGCTTTTTCCCTGGTCCTGAGAGGAGCCCCGGTCTTCCTGCTGTTTTTTCGTTATTGACGGTGAATCGTTCCGGTGTTCGTTCTGTGCGGCGGTAGTTGCATTCACCATGATACCCTCCTTCTTGTCTTTCATTTGGTCCCGGGTCTCATTTCTGTCCTGCTCCATGGTCTGGTCAGATGTTGAGGTATCATCACCAGCATGGTTCTGGTTCCTGATTTCCAGTTTTACAGCTTTGAGGATCGTCTTATTATTTTTTTCGACGAACCGGTCGAACCTCGTCTGGGTTTTTTCCTCAAATTTCTGTTCAAGTTCCAGATTGTTGTTGTAAGCATGGGCAAGATTTGTGCTGGTCGGGTACAGGAACAACAGATTGGCAAGGACGGACTGATGCTCTGCGATCATTTCCTGTGCATGCAGGAGCCCGGTTGTGTTGTGCCCAAAGCGCGTTAATGAGCCTTCTGTCAGGTTCAGTTTCTGCCAGTACATCTCCAGCGCCCGCTCTGCATTTTTGATCCTGTTGTGTTCCAGTTCGCGGCGAACTTCTGCAATGCGGAGTCGCGCATGGTCAACCTGTTTTTCCACCCTCTGGGTATCATTGAAAGTAAATGTCTCGTCCAGGTCTTCCATGGCAACCTTCAGCCCGAACAGGGGACTATCCGCACCAATTGGACCATTATACGGTGCAATATCATCCGAAGCGAATTCAGTGCGCGGTGCATCCGCTGTAGTATCCTCCAGTGCGGCGACTGTTCCGGCACTACACAGTAGTGTAATAATAATTATTCCCGCAAGAATGATGTGCCTTTTTTTCATACATCCTCTTTTACCGGCATATACCGTTGGATACATGTATCTTTTTTTTGACAATAAGGGTGGCTATAGTTCTGAAAAAAACTGAACGTCTGATCTCTTATTAATTTCTCATTAACTGTTCAGGATTGTACAGAATTAAAAATAAAGCGAAAATATAAGGGAATATGTATCGGTGAATCCATGGTAACCCGGACGTCTGATTGAATGTCTGCAAAACCGAGAAGCGCGGGGTGCAGCCTTTTTCCAGGTGCATCTGCGAAACGACAGAGGGATGACAGGATATTACGGCAAAAGTTAAACGATATTCAGGTTTTTAAAGAACAAAGAGCTGACAGGTATCCGGCAAAGGAAATTCTCTCCATGACCAGTATTTCTATCAGAGAAGCAGGAACCTGTGCTTCCGGTACGTATTTTTCAATATGAATTCTCAGGGGGATGTACTGCTTCATCTGCGCTTGTAAAAAAAGAACCGGAAATGATCTTTTTTGTGTCAGTCCCGTTCAGTTCATTTTTTAACTATGAGTTTGTGGCCGGCCACATCAACTTTGTATGATTTAGGGTGATCCAAAAGATCAAGTGCGTTGATCTTCATGTCAATCAGTTCAGAATAATTGAACGAGTCATATCTCTTCTCATCTTTTTCCATCCAGAAGACGACAATGCCGTTTTCCATCTTCTTGCTGCCAATAATATCATTCATACTTTTCGATCGGTAATTCTGACATATGAATATATCGAATGTGGAATGGTGGAGGAAAAGAATGGGAGTAACTGATAACGAGAACCAGATTATTTCGGATGAGGGGGCTACGGCAACTCCCTGTTATATTATTATTATATCACTGCCAATTGTACGAGATAAGCCAAGGAGGATGCAGTGTGACAGAGGATTCCTCAGAAGGAAAGGAAAAACCAGGACCGGGGTTGCCCGAAAAAAAGAATCTGATGATAGCCGGAATCATTGTTACGGTGCTTATAATCATAGTTATTGCAGTCGTATTTATTCAGTTGCCCCCGGGCAGTAAAAACGCAAAACCTGCGGCAATAATGAATATCACTCCTAAAATCACAAAAACCTTCCTTCCGTCAGGCACCCGGGTGATCGGGCAAACCCCCGCAATACAAATAACCCCTGCAGTGCCGGTCGATTTCATCCTTAAGTCAGGAAACCCGTCAAGCTGCGGGTTAACCTGCCGGCAGCTGGATGCATCGATTACCAATACCGGCTATGCGACCGCTCATGATGTATGCATCGATGTGAGTATGCACAATAGCAGAAATGAAATTATCAACCTGAACGGGAATCCCACCCTTAACAGATGTATTGGAGATATCGAAGGGGGGCAGATAAAAACCGAGTCGATTACCATTAATGCCGATTGTGGTTTATTTGCGACAAAATGTATCGGGGAGACCCTTACATTACAAACCCGGGTAACATCTGTTGAAAAAACGGTTCAGTTTCCGGATCAGCTGATAGCTGTATAACGGATTGTGGTATGTATATCGGCGACATAAACCACAATTATCACCGATAAACAATCAGGGAAAACAATTATTTTAAAAAACCGGTAAACAGGAAGAAGGAGAATCAACTGCCTTCCCTGTTTTTTACAATTGCGGGACTGTTTGCAGAGCGCTTGGTTCTGGTTTGTGGCGATCCTGATCACTCAGCCCGCAATGCATCAATCGGATCCATGTTAGATGCTTTCCATGCGGGATAGAGCCCGGAAACGATACAGACGATCATCCCGATAATCATTCCGGCAGGAATGTAGACGATACTTTCGGGCAGGAAGAAATAGGTTGTATTGCCTATCATCGCACTCACGACGGAATACCCGATGATAACGCTCATGATTCCCCCTATACCGGCTCCAATAATCCCGAGGATGAACGCCTCGTAGAGGAACATCCGGCGCACCTCACCTGTCTCCGTCCCGATGGAGAGCAATATACCAATTTCCTGGACCCGTTCACTCACAGACATCATCATCACGTTAAAAATACTTGTGGCTGCGACAAGAAGCGAAATGCTGCCAATTGCAAGGATAAATGTAGTGAGGGAGCTCAGCGTCGATGAGACACTGGTAATCCTGGAACTGGAATCCGAGATACGGACAACCTCCTTATTCCGGTTAACTTTTTTGTCAATGGCGTTTTCAACGTCGGTCAAAGTACTAATTTCCTTTAAGTACACATTCACCTGGTCGTACACATTTCCCTCACCGAACTGGGCAGAATACCATGTATCGGATACGATAATGGCATTATCCGTATTAATGCCGTTTGAAGATGACAGTCCTGATGCTGTGAGAATACCGGCTACGCGGACGACCGGCCGCGTCACACTGATGTTCGGTTCCCCGATTTTGATCCGTGTACCGATTTTTACGTCAAACCTGCTCGCAATGGTGGCACCTACGATAGCATCACTCTCACCCCGGATTGTCGTTCCTTCAGAGACATTCATGATAGTCCTGATATCCTCCGGATCAAGCCCGTATATCGAACCTCTGCCGTCGCTGGAACCAATCGAGAACTGGGTATTGGTCCTGTCAATCGGTATAACGTCATTTACCCCCGCCGCATCCCGGATATCTCTGAGCTGGATGTCGGTAATCCCGTTAGAAGAGCTGACCGATGACCCTGGTTCTGCCCTTACTACATCAGGAGTTACCGTGATGATATTGATACCCGTGGTAAGCTGATCTTTTACCATCAGTTGCATATTGGTCCCGAGCATTCCCATGGATGAAATGGCAACGACCCCTATAACAATCCCTATCGACGCAAGGAGAGAGCGCAGGAAATTCAGCCTGACACTGCGCACCGAGAGATCAAAGAAAATATCTTTCATGATTCTACCACCCTTCCGTCCTCGAGCTGTATGGTACGGTGAGCATATTCGGCAATTTTCGGATCGTGGGTCACAAGAATGACCGTCTTTCCTTTTTTGTGCAGATCCGCAAGAATATCCATGATCTGGAAACCTGTCTTCCGGTCGAGATTACCTGTGGGTTCATCGCACAGGATGATCTTTGGGTCATTGACCAGGGCCCGGGCAATCGCGACCCGCTGCTGTTGTCCTCCGGAAAGCTGGTTAGGTCGATGAGTGCTCATCTCCTCGTCAAATCCAACGGATTTGAGTACGGACGCTGCCCTGCCGCTTGTATCCCGCTTTTTGTATTTAAGGATAAGCGGGTATTCCACATTTTCATACGCCGAGAGGAGCGGGATTAAGTAAAATTTCTGGAAGACATACCCGATCACATCCCTGCGCATATGAGTTCGTTCAAGGTTTGTCATGCTGGCCACATTCTTCCCGGCGATATGGATTATCCCTGTTGTGGGAACATCAAGGATTCCCAGCTGGTTCATCATGGTCGATTTACCGGAACCTGATGGTCCCATGAGCGCAACAAATTCCCCTTCACTGATTTCAAGTGAGATATGCCTGAGCGCGGTGAAGTCACCACTCTCCAGATGGTATACCTTAGATACATCTGCAAGCCGGATAAGGGGGGTACCATTCATAGCCTGTCCCCTTAGTGTTTCTTCAGTTTTGCAGCAATCCATTTCCGCTTTATCCAGAGCACGATGCCCATTATGATGATAATCCCGGTGGCAATGACAGGATAAAAGGAACTTATACCTCCACTCCTGCTGCCCCCGAAGGCGAATATACCGCCTCCACCCTGAGCACCGCCAAATCCCCCCGTATTTCTTACAGTTGCACCTCCTGTTGTAACGGGGGTTACGCTTCCGGATGAACTTCCGGAACTGCCCGATACTGTGCCGGCACTCCCCGAACCGGTGTTTGTCCTGAGATTAAGGTTCTTTGTACTGCTAAACGAGTTTCCGTCATTATCCTTCCATGTAATGACGAGGGGCACCGATGACAGGTCGCTTGCAGTAAAGGTGATTTCGAAACTCGAGAAGTCATCCGATGCAAGCGAACCGATCGCGTAGTAAGCGTAGGGTTCGACAGCACGCGCCGGTGATCCAACGGTTACTACCATTGATTTTGCATCGGTGAGGCCGGCATTATTTATATCCCCGGTCAGGGTGTAGGATGCTCCAGATGATGCGAGTTCAACATTGTTGACAATGGGGATGGCCGCTTTTTTATTATCCCCGAGAACTATAGGCAGGATTACCTCAGTTGAGTGATCATTATCCCCGTTCTGGTAACTGATATGGAATATCAGGGCAGAGTCCTGGCCTGGGGTAACAGAAAACGGGATTTCAACAGAACTTTGTCCGTTTAACGAGCTGACATATTTCTGTGACGGACTTACATCAATGCCCTGGCCAGAGGGGGTAATAATAATATTTTGTATCGCTGCTCCCCGGGGATTGATAATATTCACGTTCACGGTATCTTTTGTCGATAAGGAAAAGGTATCGGGTTTTTGTGAGATGCCTGCTTTGATATCAGCTGAATCCACTTTGATAGTGAGTGGATAATGGATACTCCCGGCATTTTGGGCCCCCACAGAAAAAAGCGGAAAATACGTCCCGTCCGGGGGATCTGCCTTTACCAAAAACGAGTAGGTTATTGTCGATCCCGGGCCGATATAACTCATGGTGCTCCAGCTATCCTTGTTCATAATATGGATCTTATCGCTCAGGATATCCGGGTTTGAGAGCCCTACTGATGATGTGCCTGCATTCATCAGGGTGACCGTGATCGTTCCCTGTTCATAGGGATAGAAGACCTCAGGAACAATTTTCACCGATGATACATACACCAGCGATGCTGCGTCCTGTGCAGTAGTCAAGGTACTATCCGATGTGGTGGTCGAAGTAGCTGCACTTGCTGTAACAGCAAGCAGTAAGAACAATATGATACTGAATAAACCTGTAATCTTCTTCATAATTCTTCCTTTTAGTTATTACTGACTCTGAGGTGAAACCCGGACTCTTCATTATATCATAAGAACCTGTTTATTACCCTCTGCCATTTTTTTAAGACTGCATTTTTTCCCCGGGTATCTGAACATAATAAATATGCACCTGGTGAATAAAAAAAATGGTGAAGGGTTGAGACGATCAGAGGTTCGATCAGGTCACTGGTTATTCTGTGTCCTCCGCTGCCCACCCAGGTGACCTCTGCCGGTTCCATCACCGCGTACGGGGAATGCATTCGGGTGAGCAGTCCTGAATTCCTGCATCAGGGTACATGCGGTTTTGTAATCCCCGCTCTCTACTGCTGCACGGATTACTGAAACATCATAAGCCTGTTCTGTGAGGTTGTCGAGTATCCGGAGCATTCGTTCTCCATTAGCCTGGCCGGTTATCGGTCCTTTACCGGATCCCTTCTGCATCATGGCTGCTGCACCGGCTGATCCAATAACCAGCGCAGCTATACAGAAGACTGCAAGAGCCCCGATATAGATTCCTGGTGTTTTCATAGTGTTTTGAACTCCTGGTTCTTTTGACAGGTGCTTGTGCGGTGTTAAGCACGCACAATGTAACTTATATACGACATTTTGCCATTTAAAAGTTTCTAAATATCTGGCATAAGTAACAATTAAATGGAGAAAAAAACATATAAGGTAACAAATATGAAAAAGACCCGGGTATCTCACTTTAGAAAAACAGAAAAAAACCCGCTTTATGGTTAAGGTACTATGAATATCTATGATTTCCCCATGACAGAGTGACAGTATGAAAAAAAATACCTTCTTTCTTATAGTTGGGTGCATTGCGCTGGCATTGCTCTTAATTTTCTGGTATTCTGTAGAAATTCACGCACCACTCCTTATCGAAATCGCTTTCTTCGTCGGAATCGCGCTGGTTTATCTAGCAAAGAGAAAGGTTACGGACATTATTAATGATGAACGGGATGTAAAAATTACCGAACAGGCAACGATGCGGACGATGCAGGTCTTCTGGGTCGTATTCTGTGCATTTTCGATTGGAGCCGTCATGGAAATTCTCCGAGTCCCGGCATTTCCCCGCCAGGCCATAGGAACGCGTCCTCCTGACATCCTTCCCCCGCGGATGATGGGATATGTACAGCTGGGTCTTTTATGCCTGATGATCTTCCTGTATGTCGGTTTCAGGATATATTATGCGAAAAAATACGGGGATTTTGAGATTGATGAAGAATAAAATTAAAATATTCAGGGCAATGCATAATCTCACGCAGGAACACCTTGCCCAGGCCATCGGGGTCAACCGGCAGACGATCCTTGCCATAGAAAAAGAAAAATATATACCCTCCCTGGATCTTGCATTTAAAATTTCCCGGTATTTCGGGGTAAATATCGAAGAAGTTTTTATTTACGACGAAAAGACACCGACACTCATGCCCGCGTAATATAATTTGGAGTGAATGTTTATTTCCCTTTTATAGGCACCTTTTTTATGCCACCTTGCAGTGAATTTGGTGGCTCTGACTGGATAATGAAGGTGATTCGTTTAAACAAAAAGAGGAAAAAGGAGGAAAGATGGTGAGATTACTTATTCTTTTTTCCATTTGACTTGCCGGGTGAGTCATCATCCCGGGCATTGGCGCTATTATTGCCCTTATCCTCTTTGTTATTTCCCTTTCCTTTGTTATCAGCGGCATTATTTTCCTTATTTTGGCTTTTAATTTGTTTATCGGAGCCGTTATTCTTTTCAGATTGCTCTTTTACGTCTTTGTCCTCATTTTTAAAAGCGGTATCATTCCCCATAGCTGTCGCATTTTCTTTTGTTTTAATAAATTTTTTTATCTGACTGAATTTTTTAAAATCCTCAGGATTTAATGAGATGGTCAGGTTGATATTCCCATTTTCATCTTCCGTGATTTCCACATCCTCTTTGCTCAACCCAAGGAATTTCCATAACCGTGACAGGATTTTATCCAGTTCATTCTTTTCCCCGATCACCCGGATTGTATCGCTGCCTTCAACAAAGATGGGGTGATTATTTACTACAAGAGTACCCGAACAGTTTATTCTGACCCCGTCACCTGAAGTGATATTTTCAAGGTCATTCCTGTGGAACTTTGCTATCAAGGTGCCGCCATCTTTGTTTGATACCGATGCTCTGACCATCTCGGCACCGCTGCAGGTCAGGGAGCTGTTGGCATAGTCAATCCGGTTTTTGAAGTTGTCATCCTTCCAGGGCTTATTGGAAAAACTGTACAGAGAAACATATACCGTGAATATACCTTTGCTTTTCAGGTTCAGGGTTTTTGGCCTGATAACGAGGTCTGCATGTGAAGGTGTATCCGGGTTGATTGTCTGCGATGTGTTGTACTCGACAGTCGCTTCTGCATGATTGTCGG
>JAJRBZ010000080.1 GCA_028679185.1 Methanoregula sp.
CGGCGTGACGGTCGTATCTTTGGTTTTTTTGCAGGATTACCCTTTTGGGAGCAAATTGTAATTGTTATAATTATTGCTTTCGGGGTTTTTTATATTCTTTATTTTTTAATTGCCCAACCACTGATATATTTTATTCCTTTGTAAGTGAGAAGACCCAACGGAATGGAAGCGTTTACCGAGATCATCGATACAGATGAGGGAATACCTGCCGACATGGTAACCTTCACTCTTCTTCGGAAACCATCAATGTTGCGTTGTATTTAGCCAGAAAATGCCTCTATGAAAAAATAATTAAAGATAAACTGTAAGTGGAAAATCTGATGAATTTGCTAACATCAAGAAGTCATTTCAAAACCATGGATGAGTATATCGCAGAATTCCCAAAAAATGTAAGAGATGTTTTAGAAGAACTTAGGGGGGTTATAAGGGAATCAGCGCCTCAAGCTGAAGAAGCAATAAGTTATGGGATACCTACCTTCAAGCTCAATGGCAACTTGGTGCATTTCGCAGCATTTAAAAATCACATTGGATTCTATCCAACGCCATCAGCAATCGACGCTTTTAATAAAGAGTTGTCTCCGTATAAACAAGCAAAGGGCACTGTCCAGTTCCCGATAGATAACCCAATCCCGTTTGATCTGGTGAGGAAAATTGTTCGATACAGAGTGAAGGAAAATAGAGAAAGTGGAAAAAAGAAGAAATAAGTCTCATATCAGCTCCCGTTTTATCTCCTCCCGTTCACGCCTCCGCAGATTTGCAGCCACTCAAGAGTGGATTCGAATCTCACGCTCCACTTTCGCATCCCGTAGACCTGAACCTATTTTTTTAAGACGGCCATTATCTAACTTTTCTTTATGACGATAGACTTATATACTAGATTTTATATAGGAGATGTTTTACCGAATAGTTAGGTACTATAAGGTCCTATAAATGAACTCCGGAGCATGGATTTTAAAAGAAATGCGACCAGTAATTCGCGCATTTCACCAGGGGAAATGGCCGGACCGTCCCAAACGGGATATACCACCGAAGGATGCAGAAACATTGTATCGGGAATGTATGCGGCGGCGGAATAGCCCGGAATAGATTTCTTGCTTGAACAATTTCACACCGTCCCTAGTAATCTCTTCTTTTTGATTGAGTCAAGAACCAGGTTCATGGAATCTTACTGGTGCTCAAAGAAAAACACAATTTTTGAAATAATGAAAGACCCACAGAACTATAATCCTGCACTAACACCCTGCCTCAAGTCTGAATGTACTATGTGGAAAAATGGACTGTGCTTCTATATCCTCAAGGCAGAAAAATGAATGCACTAATTTATCGAATTACATCAGTGTCTTGCATTTATTTTATCGTTTCAAACTGCTAGTTTCATTCATTTGAGAAGGTGGCAAAAACGTCTATTGATGCACGCCTGGTCCGTTACCTCAATGAACACAAAAATCAAAAAATTCACGCCGTATATATGGCGAAGCGCCTTAAAACATTCCCGGCTGCGATTACCTACAAGTTAAAACTATTGAATTGGTATCCTTGTGGCGGGGGATATTGGATCAACAGCTCGACATAGACGCTAGAATGACGCTCATATTCGCGTTCTGTTTGCATATCATACATAGCCGCGTGTGTTTCTGCCTGGTCTTTTTTGAATAGTCCGCACTCAGTACAAAGCCATCCGCATGTTATGAAAACAGAGCGACCCCGTTATAGACCCGCAGCATTTTGGCACCGCATTTTGGGTGCTGGCATTTTGGATGCTTGACAGCTGGCATGAAACTTTGGAATTTATAAAACCAATCGGACAAAGGATACGAGAGACTGAAAAAAGCGCGTTGTATACGTATGGTAGTTTTTCAATCGTATTGTCGCCATGTATGGCTGCATTCAGTGCAACGAAAAAACCGGACTTCGCTTTCATCAGCTGCACGAAGCTGGCGGAGCCACCAGAATGCAAGGTTGTTTTCACACTTGGGACACTTTATCTGGATAGTGGGCATAGTGTTAATTTTATCTTCTTCGTCATCCACAATCATGATCTCCTTTTCCTTGCGCTCTAGTATGGTGTGAATTTTTTTGCTGTCATCAATCTTCCGGATATACCCGCATTTCCGGCATTTCAACTGGCCCCCTGAAGAAATCAGCATACTCTTGCATTCTGGACAGAACATCGGTATAGCATGCGCAAGCATAGGAGATTAACCCTTTTATCGGGCAAAATACAATTCCGTCGGATATTTACGTAATTTTTTATAAACGCACACCGAAAAAAATCAGCAGACCTCGTGCTTCTTCAGAATCCTTTTTTTGGTATCGGGTGAATAATTAAATAATGATCGAGTATCTTGTCCTGATTTCCTGTATTGGATTTCTTGCTTTTCTCATACCCGGTCGTCATCAGAAGTATGCAGCGATAATCGGATGGAGCTTTATTATCCTGTCCCTGTTTGCCAAACTGCCGGACTACTTTTCGCTCAATAATTTTCTTTATCCTGTAATGGCAGTCCTGTCATTGCCATTCCTTGTCATTACGGCGAAATACCTCCTTTCCGATGATATCTGTGTCCTGCAACTTTCAAGAGCAGCAGCTGTCGCATTCCTGATCTATGCACCATTTGAATATATTCCATCACTGGGTGACTGGCTCATTGGAATTGTTGTGGGGCAATTGGTATGGATACTCGATGTGCTGCATTACCCGGTCACGCTTGCTGAATGGAATATCATTGCGAGGAATTCATTCCGCGTAGAAATTATCCTTGCCTGTACTGGTATTCAGAGCATCGCGATCATGCTGGGTGTCGCTGCAGCAGTACAGACAACACTCCGCCAGAAAATATATGCATTCATGATAATCGCCCCAACTATCTACGTCCTGAATCTGCTGAGGAATGTCTTTGTGATTATTGCGTATACTGAACAATGGTTTCCGTTTTTTCCGGATATTGCCAGTAATGGAGAGTTCGGGTACGAGAGCTTTTTCTGGGCGCATAATGTCATCGCCGAGCTGCTTGCGCTTGTTTGTCTGGTTCTGATTGCGTACGGCCTTTTTTCCATTATCCCGAAACTGGGTCGATTTGCCGATGAACTGTATAAGCTTTATTCCGGTGAAATCAGGAAAGTGTTCGGTAAAGATAAATAACCCTCTGGATTGCTGAAAAATTTGTACATGCAGCGATAATGATTACCGATACCCAGATATACCCTATAATACCGCCCAGAATCAGGACTATAAACGTTTCAGGTCTTCCGAAAAAACCTACACCTTCAAGTGGATCATTAATTTTTCCCTCTACTTTACTGACGTAGCCAATCTCTGCATACACTACTGGTTTAATGAAGGTATTCATCAGTGATCCGATGATCGCAAACGCCACAATTCCCAGATCCATGAATGGTGGCACAGCAATATACTGACTGATTACCGGAATCCCGGACAGTCCTATGCCGAGAAGCACCAGTGCATCAACATACTTATCAACAATCCAGTCAAAAACAGCCCCGAAATTCGAATGAGCATTGGTCATCCGTGCTACACTCCCGTCAATAAGATCAAAAACCGCAGACAGGATAAGTGCCAGGCTCCCCAGGAGATACTGGCGCTGAAAAAAAAGGAAAGCACATGAAATACCGGCAAGGAGGGCAAGCATTGAGATCTGGTTGGGGGTAATTCTGAGCTTTACAAAAACTCCTGCCACCGGCTCAAGGTACCTGATGAACCTTGGCCGGAGTGCAGTGATGTTCATATCTTAATTCATGAGTACGCGATCCATTAATAGTTGCTGTTGATATCTGGCAGTATGATGTATTTCACGACGATTTTAAAGTCCGGCTGATGGTTGAAAACGTCAGCTTATTTATATTGCCCACCCAATGTAACAAAAGACAGGAGTGGCGATGACAACCAAAATAGACCGTCCGCATGTGCTGATGATGTCGGAGATAACAGCTGACGGAAAACTTACTCTCAAGAAGGGAGCATCTTCAAAAATCCTTATGAAATACATGGCGCACGAAACAGAGATCCTTCTTCATAAAACCCGGGCAGAATATGATGCAATTATGGTCGGCGCCAACACCATTCGTATTGATAACTCATTTCTCACCGTAAGGCTTGTGCCCGGCAAAAGTCCGCTGCGGGTAATCCCGTGCAGTATGGCAGACATCCCGCTTGATGCAAACGTGCTGGGCCCTGACGCCCCTACGGCGATTGCTGTCTGTGAAGATGCACCCAGGGACCGGATCCGGGAACTAAAAAAGAAAGGGGTTCACATTATTGTCGCCGGAAAAACGCATGTTGAACTCCCTCTTCTCTTAAAAATCCTCAAGAACACCTTTGCAGTAAATAAACTGATGATTGAAGGAGGACCAACCCTTAACTGGCATATGCTCCACGATAAACTCGTGGATGAGATCCGGCTTATCCATCTTCCGTTTATTGTCGGGGGTTCAGACACTCCGTCACTTGTCGGGGGTATGCATATCAACTCCGAGGACGAAATGATTCGCCTGAACCTGAAAAAATATTATATGTGTGGCAGCAATCTCGTATCAGAATTTGATATTATATATCCTGAGGTGTAACAATGGATGGCACCATGATGCCTCCTGCCACGATTCACCCGAAACCGGGTTCCGGAAAGAAATGGTTTTTCATTATTATTTTCGGTCTTATACTTGTTTTCGGTTTGTTTATCACGGTGTACTACATCTCCCATGCAGAGCAGATCGGTGTCACAGTAATACGGATGGAGGGGACCATGGTGACAGGTCAGGTTTCTGATGCAGAAACAATTGGCAGCGAAGTGGTCGGCAGGGAGCTTCGCGATGCGGCTGATGATCCCATGGTTGAAGCAATTGTTCTCAGGGTGAACAGCCCCGGGGGTACTCCGGCTGCTGCACAGGAAATAATCCGCGATCTCGATTATGCAAAATCAAAAAAACCGGTTGTGGTCTCCATGGGCGACCTGGGAACCTCTGCAGCATATTATGTGAGTGCCCATGCAGATAAGATCTATGCAAATCCTGACACATTCACTGGCGGTATAGGAGTTGTCTGGACGTTCTCAGACATCAGCCGCTGGATGGAAAATGAAGGCTACAATATCAGTATCATCAAATCGGGAAGTAAAAAAGACATGGGTTCTACATCGCGCCCGTTATCCGATGAAGAACAGATCTATGCACAGAAAATTGTGAACGATAGTTTCGAGAATTTCATCAATGATATTACCACCCAGCGTAAGATTGCACGGTCAGATATCGAAGATGGCAGGGTGATCCGCGGGGCTGATGCACTACGGTTAAATATCGTTGACGAAATTGGAAATTTAAATGATGCTATCAGTGGCGCAAAATCGATAGCTGAATCACGGGGTTAAATCATCCGGACCGGATCTGTCTTCATATACTCCCGGCATACGGTCGTTGCATAATGACCGGGTGGCAGGGTAAACTGCAGCTTTACATTCGTTACATCAATTGATGATTCAATATCGGCTTTCAGTGCGATCGGTCGCAACGCCCCATCGAATTTTGTATGGACAAATGCAGATGCACGTTTAAAATCTTCTGATGTTATTTCGTATTTTCCCAGTATTGCTTCAATCGCGATAGCCCCTTCTCCTTTTGCCTCGATATGTTCCTGTCCAGGCATAAAAAGTGCGATGCTGCACCGCCCTCGTTTTATGTGCATGGAGGCGGCATTGCGGCTGGTTCCGGTAATGATATCCGATCGTCCATTGGAAAAGAGGAGGCGATCACCGACAAGAGGTTCAGTGAGGGTGTGACCATCGTCAAATCTCTGGCTCAGGGCGCAGTTGAAAAGGTATGACTGGAATGCAGATACAAACATGGACAGGAGTTTTGGCGGCAGCTCTGACAATGCCCCGGAATAATCATCCGGATGTGCGTACAGGTAATGGAGCATCGCCCGCTCATACGACATTTGTGGCGGAAGATCGTGCAGGGCTGTCTTGACATCACGGGTGGTGAAAAATGCAGTACGGACAGTCCTGACATCTTCGGGTTCCCCGGGAAATTCTTTGCCGATATACGTCATTACTGCCTGTTCAAAATCATTCCGCAGGATCCATGTACCCACGAGATGTGTTACCGGACGGGTTGCACCAAAACGCTGGAGACCAAAATAGTTGGGAATCCCCTCGCGTAGAGTTTCATTCGTCGCATGTACTCGTGAATCACGATCAACAGGTTCGGTATCACGTATTGTAATAGCGAAACGGTTTCCCAGCAGATCTCCTAAGGAAAGTGCTTTGTTTACCTGGCCAACGGGTTCAAGGATTATATCCTTCAGCCGGATTTCAGATACCTGTTCAGCGGTCACGTTGTAGATGGAAATTCTCTGCTGCGTGACGGCGTTGCGATCCTTGGTTCCCGCCCATCCGATTCTCCGGTGACTGATGCCGAGTCGTTTTGCAATTTCCTTAATCGCATGCTGGAGTTCCCAGTTGGTTTTTGTAAGCGTGCAGATAAGATAGGGGCCGCTCGCTGTACCTTTTTTTGGTAACGGGATCTCTTCGACCATAAAATCTTCCGGGACTGAGCGGAGTTTCCCCCCGATTCCTTCGGCATCGCTCGCATAATATTTCATGCCAAGCAGCAGTTCGAGAGGGTAGGTACTCTTTTTCATAGAAGAGAAAGTGTGCCGGTAATTTTATCAAGATCTTCACTCTTTGCAGGTCCAAGACCCAGTGCAGTGACCGTGCCAGGGGGGATCTCGGTCAGGCCGGCATCCTGGACCAGAGATGATGAAATCCCAAGTCGTTCAGCAATCACTTTCAGCTCGTACAGCGTGCGCTCGTCATTTGATCTAAGTACAACTTTCTTCTGGCCTTCCGAGAGCCATGCTTTCTGAAGGGATTTATCGGCATTATTGTATGCACCGATAGATGCATGAGCCGCCTGGGCACACCGCTTACCACAGCTCATCTTCAGATCATTACGGATAATCAGGCACTGTTTATAACGGAAATCGGGATCAGATACCATTTATGTATTCTTGGTCGCCGTTCGTCAAATAGATATAGCCAAGAGGTTCACAAAAGAGATATACAGATTACAAAAAAGTACCAAAGGAAAAAAAGCTTCCTTAGCTGTTCAAAATCCCCTTATACAATTGCATATCCTTCAAATAGCAAGGTTATACATGAGATGAATAAAAAATTCTATTTCGTGCCTGCACAATCTGACAACAAAAGTAGATATTTGTACAAGGGAAAAGAGCCGGCTGAAAGAATTCATCAGGGAGGTGCCCCGCCATGCCGGAAACACAACATAATCACCGTGAAATTATCATCAATGTAGAAAACCTGGAACATTCTTACGGGAATTTCAAAGCTGTGGACGGGATAAGTTTCTCGGTTAAAAAGGGCGAGATCTTTTCATTTCTCGGGCCCAACGGCGCCGGCAAGAGCACAGCCATCAATATCCTCATTACCCTGCTTGCAAAGCAAAAAGGCGATGCAACTGTTGCAGGATACGATGTAACCAAAGATCCCCAGAAAGTCCGCGAATCAATAGGTATAGTTTTCCAGGATATTACCCTTGACCGTGATATGACGGTCTGGGAAATCCTCGAATTTCATGGCAGACTCTATAACATGCCCCCTGAACAACGCAGGAAAAGAATCGAAGAACTCCTGGATCTTGTAGAGCTGGGAGCAAAGCGGAACGAACGGACAAAAAACCTCAGCGGGGGTATGAAACGCCGGCTTGAGATCGCACGCGGCCTCATGACGCGTCCTAAGGTTCTCTTTTTGGATGAACCTACGATAGGGCTTGACCCGCAGACCAGGATGAGGATGTGGGATTATATCAAGGGGGTGAATAATGAAGGGACGACAATCTTTCTCACGACTCATTACATGGACGAAGCAGACCAGCTCTCTGACCGGATCAGCATCATCGATCAGGGAAAAATTGTCATCTCCGGTACATCATGGGAACTCAAGAACACGCTCGGAAGGGATCTCATCTACCTTGAAACAAATGACAATAACGCTGCAATCCGGCTTTTGCAGGACCTTCCCAGTGTCCGTGATGTCAAGCCAAAGAGAAAAGGATTTGTGCTTATGGTAAACGAGGACGGAACGAAGGTGTTACCTGTTGTCATAGATGTACTGCGTAATGCAGGAATTGAGACTTTAACAATCAACTTAAAAAAACCGTCCATGGACGATGTATTTGTTTTTTATACCGGAAAAGAGCTCCGTGACGAACCGTCCGGAAAAATTCCGATGCGACCGGGAGGACGATGATATGACCCTGGGTTTTACCACAATTTACTGGAGGGATATGATCAGATTTGTCAGGTTCAAGACTCTGCTTGTCTCTTCCCTTCTCCAGCCAGCTCTCTGGCTTGCATTTTTTGGTATTGCGATGTCCAGCAGTTTTGATACGCTGATGGCCGGCATGCCGGTACCGCCCGGAGCTCACAGCGTTGGTTATCTCACGTTCATGGGGGCAGGTATTATCGCAATGACAACGCTGTTCACGAGTCTCTTTGGCGGGATTGTAATTCTCTTTGACAAAAACTGGGGACTGATGCGTGAGATTCTTGCAAGTCCGATGAACAGGAACCATATCATCTTCGGCATAGGGCTCTCGGGAGTTACCAAATCATTTATACAGGCGGTAATAATCATGGTCTTTGGCATCCTTATTGGTGCGGCATTCTTTGCAGGATTTTCACCCGTTGAAATTATCGTTGGCGTTGCCGGAGTCCTCGCTTTTGTAGGCATGTTTGCCCTAGGATTCCTCTTCCTCTCAGCTGCGATTGCCATTTCCATGGAGAGTCCTGAAGGACTGCAGGGAGTCACGACTCTTTTAACCATGCCGATATTTTTTGCCAGCAACGCTCTCTACCCGATTGATGCGTTCCCGGAGATTCTGAAAATTCTCTCTGTCTACAATCCCATGACGCTGCTCATAACCGGGATCCGGTATTTTGTCATAGGCCCGGATTTCATTGCCCTTGGGAAACATTACCAGTACACCCAGTCTGATATTCTCACATCCTATCTTGGCCTGATGCTCTTTACCGCATTCATGTTCGGATTGGCCTGGTGGCGGTTTAAAAAAGCAGTCGTTACATAAGCCAACAGGCTTTATTGTACGATTTTTTTCATTATGATCCGATGTACTACGCTGCAGAATTATTCAATAGCAGGCAGATGAACTCTAGTAGTATATATTCCGGAGCTGGGGATGGCGCACATACTGGTCTCGCCACTGAACTGGGGTCTTGGTCATGCAACCCGTGATATCCCGATTATTCAGAAACTGCTTTTTCATCACCATGATGTGACGATTGCAGCGGCGGGAAATGCACGGTCTGTGCTTGAACAGGAATTTCCTGACTGCAGGTCAATTCATTTTCCTGATTATCCCGCTCCCTACAGTACAAGCCGGTTTTTTCTTCCGAAATTTGCAGCTTCCCTTCCGTTCATGCTCAAGGCGATTTCCGATGAACGGAAAAATCTGAATGCAATTCTTTCAAAAGACCGGTATGATCTTATTATCAGTGACAACAGGCTGGGCGTTTATTCTTCAAAAATTCCTTCAGTCTTTATCACCCACCAGCTCCATTATCACCTGCCCGTAATCTTCTGGCCGGTCGAGCTCCTCGCACTGGTGATGAACGGGTACCTGCATGGCAAATACAGGCATGTAATTGTACCTGATAATCCTCTTGGTGCGCAAGCCCTGGCCGGAAAACTTTCCCGGCCCGGGACCGATGAAACAAAAAAAAGAGTGTATTTTTCCGGTATCCTCACAAGCACTCATAAACTCGATATCGGGCAGGATCTTGATTTTCTCGTGATGATTTCAGGACCTGAGCCCCAGAGGAAACAGCTTGAACAGATCCTGTTACGTCAGATCCATAATATTTCCGGAACCTGTGTCATCCTGCTTGGCAGTCCCGGTTACCATGATATTCAGACACGATATGAAAATTGCAGGGTTATTCCCTATGCATCAACACCGGAAAAAGAATATCTCATGAACAGGGCGAGATTTATCATTTGTCGTTCAGGATACACATCAATCATGGAGATTGCGGAGCTCAGAAAGAACCAGGCGCTGTTCATCCCGACACCCGGGCAGACTGAGCAGGAATACCTGTCATGGTATTATGAAAAAAAAGGCTGGTTCCATTCACAAAACCAGTACAGGCTCGATCTTTCAGAAGATATCAGGATCGCGCAGCAACCGCATTACACAGGATTTCCTCCTGTATCCAGAACTAAGGAGAATATAAAAAGGCTCTATGACGACATATTTGCATATTATCTTGATTGATTGCATGTCTGCCGGGTAAAGAATAACCAGGTGATACTTAAAAGAGGGAAAAACCCATTTCCATGGACGAACTGGTAATAACCGGAGTGTTTGGCTTCATCGGGGTCTTTATCGCAGCTGCCATGCTTCTTTACGGTTTATTCATAATTGCAGGAATGGTTGTTACTCTGATTGTTACCGGAGAGTATGGTGCAGCCTTTGCCATAGTACTTGGCATTTTTATTTTTGTATTTCTCTATATTGAGACCGGTTGCCGGCTGCACAAAACAGATCGGATATGATAATTTTTTCTTATTCCCATGACGCTGCAATCCGGTAACCGGCTCATTGTTCCCGTTTCCGGCATCATGGTCTGCTCATATCATTCCTGATGCAGCTTTCTTTCATCCTTTGGAACAGACAGATCAGCAGATAGATATGAAGCCGGATAACGAAACCCAGATGCATGACAAGTAGCAGGAGGAGGAACAGGGCACCTCCATGGAAATTTTGGTATCATACCAAATCTTATTCAACAGCAATGGTACAGAAAATACTATGGAAATGAATGATGGTCTTGAGCTCCCGGCCAAAAAGGTGGAGTATCTCAAGTACCTCTTTGGCCGTAATACAGCGGTGAAAACAAATGACCTTGCCTCACGTTTCGGAGTCGACCCGTCAACCATCACAAAAACAATCAATGAACTTGCAGAATCCGGGTATATCACCCATGTACCCTATCACGGAGTCCGACTTTCAGAAGATGGAAAACAGTATGCAGAATTTTGCATAAAACGGCACAGGATACTCGCCCTTATGCTGGCTCATTACGGGCTTTCAGATGAAAGGGCATGCAGCGAAGTATCACGTTTTGAAGGTCTTGTCTCCCGTTACGCTATCGATCGCATATGTCATGCAATGGGACATCCGCGTCAGGGTATCTGCGGTAAAATAACTCATGATTCCTTGTGTCCTGAGTGCGAAGTACAGGATGCCTGATCAAAAATGAACTGTCCTGTCGGAAGATTCGGGAGGGACAAACGTCAGCATGAAAACCCTTTCTGATCATATCCCTGATCTGAACCTCATTACCTATTACGCAGAAAATCAGCGATCCTGGTTTTCAGGCATGAGCCCTTGGACAAAATTTATCCTTCTCATCCTCGTTATTCTTATGGTCACCCTGACAAGTGACAGTATCATTCTTATTGGGCTGTACCTGGTCATTCTCGGTGCTTATACCTCCGCTCACCTTCCGGTCAGGAAACTGTTTGCCTGGTATATCCTGCCGGCTCTTTTCGTCCTGTCGCTGGTTGGCATCATGGCATGGAACGAACCGGGAATCACGATAATTTCATTCAGTATTGGCAAAATACCCTTTATTCTTACGGACAGAGGCATTCTGCTTGTCCTTGGATTACTGCTCAAAGCTCTGACGGTCGTGACCTATTCGTTGTTTTTCCTTATGACTACACGTTACCAGCACTTTGCTGCAATGATCTGCCATATTTTCCCGTATCCTGTGGACCAGATCTTTCTCATGGCGTACCGGTTCCTGTTCCTGACGCTTGCTATGATCGACTCGATACTCAAAGCGGTTAATTCCAGGGGTGGTGGTGTCATCCATAGTATCCGTAAGCAGGGACGGATGTTTGCAGAAGTCTTCGCACTGGTATTTATCCGCTCATTTGAGCGTTCGGAACGGGTGCATAAGGCAATGATTGCGCGGGGATTTTCCGGGTCTTATAGTACAACAGTTGAAGTCCCCGCGCTTACGCTGTATGATTACCTGATTGTTGGTGCGGGTGCTGCCATCGTCATTGCGGTGGCAATAAAATGACAGTATCTTTCAGGAGGGTAACAGAACCATGACCATTATCCGTGCGGATCCGAAGAGCATTCCTCACTGCTCGCATAATGACAAAGAATCTGAGTTGATCCATGTTGACTGCGCAAGCCATATCTATCCTGATGGCAGCGTGGGGATCCATGATATGTGCTTCTATGTTCAGAAAAACGAGATTGTGGCTTTGTGCGGACCAAATGGTTCGGGAAAATCCACGCTCATCGAACACCTGAACGGGCTGCTTACACCATCGGAGGGCAGTATTGCGGTGAACGGCAAATCTATCACAACAGGCGAACACACGGGTCTTTGGCGAGACGTCGGTATAGTTTTCCAGCGATCTGATGACCAGCTCTTTGCCCCGACAGTTCTTGATGATGTGATGTTCGGTCCACTTAATCTGGGCAT
The DNA here is from genome assembly GCA_028679185.1 of Methanoregula sp. Lineage (GTDB taxonomy): Archaea > Halobacteriota > Methanomicrobia > Methanomicrobiales > Methanospirillaceae > Methanoregula. The sequence continues at coordinate 12,557 of JAJRBZ010000080.1, forward strand.
GTCCCGCGACGCGGCAAGAACTTCTGCCATGGAAGCCCTCGCTGCTGTAGGGGCTGCAGATCTTATCGGAAAACTACCCAACTACCTTTCCGGAGGTCAGAAGCGACTGGTTTCAATCGCCGGTATCCTTGCAATGAAACCCAAGATTATCGCGCTGGATGAACCAACTTCGGATCTCGATCCGGTCCATAGCGGGATGATTGAACATCTTATCCTTGAATTAAAACAGCGGTTCGGGATCAGCATCGTTATTGCCACCCATGACCTCGATTTTGCAGCGAGGATAGCAGACCGGATCTGTCTTGTAAGGAAAGGATCCATCTATGCTGAGGGTTCTCCCGCTGAAATTTTTTATGAGTTGCCACTGCTGCAGGAAACAGAATTAAAACCCCCCCAGATTGTTCAGATATATCTTACCTTCTGCCAGAAGATGGGTATAGTTGCGGATCTCCACCCGATTACCATTGAGGAAATGATGGCTGCAATCCATTGGAAATGATGCCGGGATATATCAGTTGAAATAATTTGGAGTTGCCCCAAGATTTTCATAAAGTATTTATTTAATCCATTCATTGGTCATCGTATATCAGATAACCATCGGAAAAAACTGCGGGTTTGTAACATGGCACATATACATCTTGAAGATGGATCGTTTACCCTTTTCTGGGCTTGTGTCTGGTGGGCAATTGCACTTATCCTTATCAGTGCCGCGCTTTTATGGGTGAGATCAGGTAAAAAAATCGATAACCGCAGGATAACTCTCGCAGCGTTTTGTACTGCTGCGGCATTTGCAGTCTTTCAGGTAAGTATCCCGATATTTGGAGGGATTCACCTTAATCTCACACCCCTGATCGGTATTCTTATCGGGCCGGCTTTTGGCTCGTTTGTCGTTCTCATTACCAACATTCTTTCAGCAGCAATCGGTCACGGCGGCTGGGGAATGATCGGGGCAAACCTGCTTGTTAATATCATTGAGGTGATTGTTGCCTATGTCCTCTTCCGGGTGCTGAAAAAAATTTTTCCGGGACCCTTTGCCCGTGGAGGGATAGCAACACTCGCTGGTTTGTTCTGCGGCAACCTGGCCATGATTGCCATTATCATTATTTCCGGTGTCCAGGGGTTTACCCAGACCCCGTCCCAGATCCTTGGCGGTCTTGTTCTTATAGCTGGTGTTAATATGGGTTTTGCGTTCATTGAGGCTGGTATCAGTGCTATGATAATTTCATACATTATCCGGGTCAGACCGGATATGCTGGAAAGTGAGCGATCCTGACAGTGATATGCCCAGGAAAAAACAGGTGACCTTCGCGGTAATTATCGCCGTAACGGGAATCGCTGCAGCGGCTGCATTCCGGTTCACCGTTCTGAGGGATAGTGCAGAGCGGTTCAAGAACGCATGAGGGAACTCTTCATCATAGGGATGGATGGAGGCGATGAAACGCCAAAAACCGTGAGTGAAAAATTTTTTTAATTAATTTTTAGCTGGGCTTGTACCCGAGAGTCTGAACCAATACGAGAAGCTCCCTGACCTGATCTTCCTGTTTGCTTGTCAGCTTCCTGTCCTTCTGGATCAACCTCCCCATCCTGACAATCTGCAGCCGCTGGTCGTGAGAGATTTCTTTTGAGTGATGTGCCCATTTGAGCAGGTCAAACCATTGCCTGCGATTTAAAGAAAACGCTCCGGCAGGCATTATTTCATCTGTTTCATCCGGAATAATATCGGTTTTTTCTTCTTCAGGTTCTTCCCCGATTGTATCGCCAATTCGCTTGTCAGCCTCAGAAATTCCCATTGCATCTTCTACCACGTCTGATGGAGATTCAGGGGGTGTTTCGGGAGATATTTCATCTGAGCTCTGTTCGCTTTCCGGCATGTAAGTGGGTTGTATTTCAGGGGGTGTTACGAGTGCAGGAGAATGGGGTACAGGCTCTGAAATCGTATGAGAATCCGACTCTTTGTCGATAACTACCTGGGAAAGTGACTGCTCCAGACGTTGTCGTTCTTCAACGGCCGCGGCAAGCCGTTCGTCACTGGTCATATGATCCTCCCATTCGTTGGCAAGTGCCGTTCTTGCCTGTTCAAGTTCGGTGGTAAGGGCCTGGACTTTTTGTTCTGCCTGTAATTTTTCCTCAGTCAGGATCGCGACCTGTTTTTCAAGGGAGTTCTGCAGGTCGCATAAACTTTCGAGATCCTTTTTTAGATTCTGGATCTTTTCGGCCCTGTCATTTTCCTGACGCTGCTGCTCGACAGCTGCCGCTTGAAATTCCTTTTCAACCTGTTCATGTTCCTGTGCCATCGCTCTCGTTTTTTCTTCAGCGTCGATTCGCAACTTCTGTTCGTTTTTTAGGACCTCATTCAGCTTGTCCCGTTCATCAACAGCTCGGCGAAGATCCTGCTCAACACGCTCCATAGTCTGCACAACTCCCTCCAGGCTTTCGTCGCTGGTCTGGTGCAGACTTCTCTCGGTTTCAAAGGCCGCTTTCACTTTTTCCAATTCTTCAATAAGCGATCGTGCCTGCAGATCAGATTGTTCCCTGCCCTGAGATGCCTGATTAAGTTCATTTTCATACGCTTTGTTCTGTATTTTTACGATCTCAATCTCTCTCTCAAGCGTTGTTCGGGCGGCAGTTGCCTCATCCAGATCCCGTTTCAGTTTTATGAAGGTCGTTTTGTACGAATCCAGGTCTGTTTTCACCAGTTCTTCCGTTTTTTCCTTCACACCAACAGCTTCAGTGAGCTCCTGCTTAAGAGATGTTGTCAGATCCCTTTCATGTTCAAGAGCTGCCTTTACCTGCTCCAGTTCATCAGCAAGCACCTTCACCTGGTGTGAAGACTGTTCCTCTGCCTGAGATGCCAGGTTCAGCTTCTCTTCAAATGCCCGGGTCTCTGCTTTTGCTGCATCGAGATCCCGCTCAAGTGCTGTCCGGGTTGCTGCTGCTGCTTCCAGATTGTTTTTCAGGTCTTCAAGTGCTGTCTGATAGGCTTCAACTTCTGAAAGATTTTCCCGGAGGGATGTTGTTATTGTCTTTTCATGTTCAAGTGCTGCACAAGCTGATTCGTACTGTGTCTGCAGTTCACCGACTTGCCGGTTGAGATCATCTTTCGCAGATCGAAGCGATGATTCCAGCTGTTCCTTGTCCAGGCTGAGTGATCCAACCTGATTTTCTGCAGATGTACGCAGGTTTGTCTCAGCTTCGAGCTCATTTTTCAACCGGGTCAGATCCTGAGTCTGGTGTTGTACAGACTCACTGAGACTGTCAATTTTTTGGGTCAGGTCCTGTTCAGATTGCGTTTTAGCGAGGGTTATCGCTTCAATCTCCTGTTCTGCAGAGGTTGCCCGGCTTTTCTCAATTGCCAGGGCATTTTTCAGCTGTTCGTATTCACCTGTCAGCGTAAGGAGTGTGTTTTCCGCAAGCTCTTTTTGCGGGACGAGCAGCTCAATCGTGCATTCCAGTGATGTGCCATGAATTTTTTCTTCGTCAAGTTCCGTCTGTACTGTTTCAAGAAATATTTTTGAAGTATCAAGTTCAGCTGAAAGATCTGAGATCTGCTGCGTGAGGGTGTCGAGTTCAGAACGGTGAGATGTCTCAATATCCTTTATTTCCTGGACAATTAAGCGAAGGTTTTCCTCATAGGTTGCAAGGAGGGACTTATTTTCTTCAAGTTCCTGAACAAGCTTTTCGATCTCTTCTGTATTTTGGGCAAGTACCTGTTCTTTCTCTTCAAGCTCACCGGTGAATGTGATTATTTTATGTTCTTTTTCCCGGAGTGCCGCATTGGCACTATTGATGAAACGGGTTTGTTCTGTGACCCTTCCTTCAAGGTGAATTACAGATTCTGATAGTGATTTATGTTCCGCTTTTATGTGTGATAATTCCAATGATTTGTTGGCAGCAATCTCAAAGGACGACAGGAGAAATTCAAGGAGTTTCCGGCGGTTGGCTGCTACTACATAGATCCGGTCATCATGACTGATCTTGAACTGCGTTTTGATCTGATCTGGGGTCTGGCGCTCCACGGGAGAGCCGAGCATGCTTTCAATAACCGAAAGACAATAAGAAAGATCCACAGGATATGGCATGAAGTTGTCCGCATTACAGTCCAGGACTTGTAAAAGGTCAGAAATAGCGGAAGCACCGGTAAGGATTAAGACAGGAATAACCCAGAGATCCTCATCTGCCTTTATCTGGCGGCAGACTTCAAATCCTTCCTCATCAAGGGTCGTAGTATCACAGATAAGAAGATTTGGTTTTCCATGACGGATAGTCTCGAGAAGATAGTTACCATCGGTAAAGAAAGTAACCCGGTATCCTTTTTTCTCCAGATTCTCCGTAACCATTGAGGCTACGGTTTCGCTTACACTTAGAACGAAAATGTCAATGTCACTTTCATTTACAGCTGAAGGTGGATCATTCATCGTAATCTCTCTTGTTTGATTGGAAATTCAAAATGTTATGTTCCTGTTTATATGATCTTGTATACTCAATTATAGCATTTCTGGTTGAATCAATAGTATCGTTATTTTTTAATCATGAAATCGTGACACGTATACGCATAACAAGCGGATGACTGGTAATTAAAATCGGGCATTTTTTACATAAACGGTGCCATCAGCAAAAAAATTCCGTTAAAAACTATATTTTCAGAATACTGTCTGACTTATTCCAGGTATTCATTGAGTTTCTGAAATCAATCATTACACCAGAGGGTTTGGCTGATTGTCACCAAGGGCAGGCAGCCTCGTGGGTTTTACCAGGACCGGCTCATCTGACTGCCTGATTTTTTCAATGATGAGTGATTTTCCTTTTTGTGTCATCGCAAAAACCGGAACTGAAATACCAGCCTGAAGAAGTGCCCCCGCCCCGGCCAGTTCCCGTATGGTCTTTGACGCACAGGACGTCACCAGGTCTGATACCGAAACCAGTAATTCTGCTTCATCACGAGAGAGACCGGTCACATGAACTGCAAATATCAGGGTATCAGGATGGATCCGGCGGATAATTTCCGCAGTTTCCGGTCTGGCTACGGTAACTGCGATATTCCGATATCCTTCCGAAACTGCGAGTGCTACTCCTGCCAGCTGGTCAATTCTGGCATGGTCCCGATCAAGGACTATTCCACCACCCTGCTCAATGCGATCCATGACTGATCTGTAAGGAGATGTTTTTACGAGCCCGGACATCCTGCCCCCGATTCCCTGCGCCATTTCGGGTTTTGTCACAATGACAGTTCCGGCACCATCACATGCAAGAACTGCAGCATCGACTAACCCCGATAAAAGACCAAAGCTTAACAATTCCGATGCACCGAAGCCGACAAATTCCCGGGTATCAAGAACCTCCCTGTCCGGAGTACACATTCCGAATGTTTTTATCCGGTGCTCGATATTTGCTTTGATGGCATCTTTTGTTATTGCAGGGATCGGGAAACCAAACCGTTTCGCAAGAGGACAATCGGTAATCTGTGCCTCGCCGACTTCAATTACCCTGCTGTCCCTGATTATAATGCGGCTCCGACCGATTGCTTCGATAATATGGTCACTATTTTCTTCTTCCATAGGTACTCATTCCTGGAATAATGAATATCAGGAATAATTTGTTTCTCATGGATAAGGAATATTGCAAGCCGGCAAACCTGCGATCCCATGATTACAAGTGTCCAAAATGATATGACAGAACAGTGATGATGCATATACATGGATGCGGCTCTTCGGTATCAGGAGATTGATTTGGTCCGCGGTATCGCCATCCTCATGATGATACTTTTTCATACCCTTCTTGATCTGAATTTTTTCATGATTTATCCGGTAGAGATTTCAACAGGATTCTGGCGGTATTTTGCATTTGCGACTGCATCCCTGTTCCTCCTGATTGTTGGCATATCACTGACTTTGAGCCGGACAAGGGCAAAAAGAGTCATTTCAGGACATGCGCTGGTGCAAAAATTCGTATATCGCGGCACTGGTATTTTTCTTCTCGGGCTGCTTGTAACGGCAGGAACATGGCTGTATGTCAGGGAGGGGTTTATTGTCTTTGGTATCCTGCACCTCATCGGTGTATCAATAGTAATCTCACCGTTCTTTTTCCGGTTTAAAAAATTAAATGCTGTGCTGGGTCTTCTTTTCATCGCTGTCGGTATTTTCTTTTCCACTATTACCGGTCCGATCTGGTTCCTTCCCCTGGGCATTCACCCGGCTTCGTTCTATTCTTTGGATTACGAACCCCTCTTTCCCTGGTTTGGTGTCGTGCTGATAGGCATGGGAATCGGAGAGTACCTCTACCCTGAGAACGTGAGGCGGTTCACTCTTCCGCAGATCCCTTCAGTTTTTGTGCAGCCCCTGGCATTTCTGGGGCGGCAATCCCTCTTGATTTACCTTATACACCAACCGGTAATCATTCTTCTTCTTGCAGCTTTAACCGGTGTGAAGGTACTCTGAATCCCTGTCCTTGCTGAAATGAAAAATTCTCAAAAATCCTTTGTTTAAGGGTCTGTGATCCGCCGCAGTTGGCTGACCTTGCCTTGATTCGCATATCCGGAAAAGTAATTAACCATCAGTTCCGGTTCCCAGAATTGCGGCGGGAGTATGATATATTCTCAGGATAACTCCAAACCGGCAATGCAAAAATGTTCTCGCGTGCATTTCTGATAATTGGTCGTTCAACTGGTCTGCTTTTTTTTGATAATAGTTTTATTCCACAAAAAGCGGGACATCCTTTAATTTTACGGCATCAAACAACCCCCGGTCCGTGATCCTCAAAGCAGGAATCACGGTCAGGGCAAGAAACGACAGGTACATAAACGGATTATCTATGCTGCCCATATCCCTGGTGATCGCATGGATATCCCGGAGGCGCTGATCGACCTCGGAGTAGGGCAGCGTTGACATCAACCCACCACACTCAAGCGGGAGGATTGTCTTTGTATTCCCAACAACAGCGACCATCCCGCCTTTCGAACGGATGACGGCATCAATTGCATTCAGGATATCTGTATCACTCGTCCCCACTGCAATGATATTATGAGCATCATGGGCAACGCTTGATGCAATGGCCCCACTCTTCAGCGAGAAACCGTGGACAAGACCCACACCGGTTTTTTTGTCGATATACCTGTTGCAGACTGCCAGTTTCAGGATATCACGATTAAAATCGGGTATGCCCTGATATTTGATATCGAACAGGAGAGATTCAGTGCTAATCTGATGGGGAATGAGCCCGATTACCCGGGCTTTTCCACTCCCATGTATCCGGATAGCATCTGCAGAAGGAAGTGAGCACCCGAATGATGACGGCAAGGCACAGGGATTTGAACGCTCCGATAATAAGACCTCTTTTCCCATCACAAATACTCGTCTGATATTGAACTGCAGCGGGTCATCGACAATACAGAAATCTGCCCTTCTGCCAGGGGTTAATGCGCCGCGATCAGACAGACCAAACCGTTCTGCGGCAGAAAGTGTCGCCATTCTCAGGGCAAGATCACGGTCAAGCCCGCACTCTGTTGATTTTCGTATACACCGGTCTATATGTCCTTTCTCGAACAGTACATCGACATGGCAGTCATCAGAGCAAAAACAACAGCGGGATACAGTATCCCGGGTAACCAGACCAATAAGATCTTCAATATTTTGCTCTGTTGATCCTTCGCGGATAAAGATATACATACCGCGCCGGAGTTTTTCTTCAGCCTCATCCATTTTTGTACATTCGTGGTCACTTTGCATACCGGCAAGGATATAGGCGTTAAGATCATTTCCTGTGAGCAGGGGGGCATGGCCATCGCGGATATCAAAGAGCCGGAGTTTTTCTTTGATGGTAGGATCTGCAGCAAGGACGCCGTAAACGTTCATCATCTCTCCAAGCCCCAGAACACCTTCCCGCCCGACATACTGTTCAAGATCCCGCGCTTTGAGAGTCGCACCGCCCACATCTGTCGGCGTCGCCGGTACACAGGAAGGAAGAAGATACAAAATATCGATTACAGCACCTTCCCGTTCAGCAAGCATGTATTCTATTCCCCGGGCACCCGCAACATTTGCGATTTCATGCGGGTCGGCTATCACTGTAGTCGTTCCATGAAGAGCAACGAGACGGGCATATTCAGAAGGTACGAGAAGTGAACTTTCAATATGGACATGAGCGTCTATAAGACCGGGGATTATATAAAAACCCGAAAAATCATATTCTGTTTTTCCTGTGTAGTTTCCGATACCAAGGATCAGTCCGTTTTTGACAGCGAGGGTCCCCCGATCCCAGGTACAGGAAAAGGGATTGAATATCACGGTATTTTTAAATGTACTATCTGCCGGGGTAAGCCCCCGGGCTGCATCAAGCATATCCTTTGAAAAAATTTTCATCAATCACACCACGATGTCACGAATCACCGCGGTTTGCCGCTCATTATTTTGGATAAGATAAACATAGAGTTTGTAGGTTCCGGGTTTGAGGGTAGCAGGGATCATGATTTTGTTGTTACCGGATTCCAGTTTCACGGGATGCATGATGACCGTGTGCTCCTGCTGCACAATGCCATTTACCGTGTATATAGTAACCTGCACAAATGCATCAGAGGGTTCCCCGGGATTATATATCATTGCTGAAAGTCCGTTATTTTCATAACTGACGTCCCCAATGCTCATGGATACACAACCGCAAAGTAATAAAAAAAGACCCAGAAGAGCTAGTTCGGTTGTGATAATCTGCAATTTCGCGGACATTAATCTGATGTAAATTTTTTGGCACTTAAACTTTTGGTACAATTCTTACTAAAATATGTTCGACCTGAAACACTGAACACTTTATTGTACTGATTTTTTTGATATTGGATAAGGTGAAAAATGCTACTCATCTGCTATCGGTGTTTTTCTGTTTTTTTTAAACGCACATTCTCAGGAAACCTCTTATTGTCCCTTAAACTGATCAAATTTAAAAAAAAGTCTCCTGAAGAAAAATCCGGATCCAGGATGGGAACAACCCGGTTTTCCTTTCATTTTCTTAAGCGCTCAATAACGGATGATGGAGCAGATCATACAAAAATGACTGACGTATATTGCAGGGTATCTGATTGTTACTGGAGTTTTTCAACGGTTATCCGCACACGGTCACCGGCTTTTAACTTGTGTCCTTTGGGGATATCGATGTTGAACCAAAGAGAATCATCATCTGTATGCGGGGACATAAGGCAATCTTTCTGGTCACTGAACTGATCATTTATATGATAAATGACTGATTCAAACTCAAGGACTTTTTCCATAATAAAAAAGATTTGAGGGCGTTATCGTTAAATCGCCCGCGGCGTGACCATCCACGTCGTACTGTTCGAATAGCTCCATCGGATAATGTCGAGTTCCTTGCAGATATCTGCAAGGATCGCCATGTTTGTTCCTACTTCTTTTGGGGATAAACCAAGTTCTTTTGCAATATATTTTGATTTGAAGTAGTGTTTCCCCTTGGTTATACCCGAACTAAGGTACTGAACAATTTTGTGCTGGGTCTCATTATAGGTTTCACGTAATTTTTTTGTTGTGGACATGGTGTGCCTCAGCATTTAAATCTCATATAGAACAAATTGTATATATAACTATCTGATTGTTCTGGTTAAAGGATCTGCCTTTTTTGTTTTACTGCACTAATAATCTGACCAGAAAAATATATCTGGCACGCTTATTAAGCGGATTATCGTGGACACGATTCACATGCACCCCGGGCATTTAGGAGATTATACATTGAGTTTTATTAATAACAATGATAATTATTTTCCTTTTTGAATGTCTGCATCCGATATTTTGCCGATGAGAGCTTCGAGGACCACATCGCGCATACCTTCCACGAATTTTATGCTGCCAACCACAAGGTGCCCGCCACCACTGATTCCACCACCGGGTATCTCGTTTCTTAGTTCCCTGACCATCTTTGGAATATTCATGAGCACACCACGTGAACGCAGCACCGCGAAGTCCGGTCCAAAACCAATGGTGACAACGGGTATTCCTGCATTCTGTTTGCAGAGCCGGTCATGCACTTCTCCGGAAGTCTTGCCGGGTGGGGGGAAGGTGAACTTATGTGCATGGATTTCTACGTCGATAAGGAAGAGATGTGCTTCGTTTTTGAGGACTCTTGGGACGACATGAGGCATGCTGGCGCTCATCTGGTCTTCGATCATAAAATTGGCTCCTTCAACGAGAAGCGAGACAAGTTTCCTGTGACGTTCAGGGTTACCGGTAAGGTTCAGGATGTCCTTGATAATTTCCCTGCCGTCATTAAACCGGAGCCAGAACTGCTCGTAGTCAAGCGCAAGTGCAATATCCTTGCATACCTGTTCAGGATACTGGTCATGAACCAGAGTGAGAAAGAGGGCGCGTTCGGCCGCTTCGCTCCGGTCACCCACACCAGCCACAGCCGGGAGGTGCCGGATAAGACGTTCAACTTTGGGATTAATCAGCCGTGCAACTTCAGTGCCAAGCATTCCGGCAGTAATCCCGAAGTCTCCTCCCGCGTGATAGGGGTTGACATGTGCTTTGAGGTATTTGTCGATTGTCGCGTCAGGGTGATGATGGTCGATCACGACAAAGGGTATATCGTAAACGCTGGCAATCTTGTAGGCAGGTTCATCCTCTTCAGTAGATCCATTATCGGTGAGAAGAACCAGCGGCATCTTCTGCCCGTACCTGATATGGTCCTTTAATGAAAAATCAAGGTCGCGGGTAATATCTTCAATTTCATAGAATGGTGCTTTTGAAGGGGCGCGTTTGAAAAGGAAGTAATCAGCATCAAAGTCACCACCACTGTCCTTGATCAGGGAGACGACAGCCTGTTCTATAGCGACCGCAGAACAGATGCCGTCAGCATCTGCATGATGACGCAGGATGATCGGCTGAGACGTGAAGACCGCTTTCCGGATAATTTTTGCGATCTTCCGCATTTCCGGGCGGAGCTTTTCCATAACGTCGCTTTGCACAAGCAATGGGATATTTTCAGGTTCCGATCGTGCATCCAGCGCTTTCTCAATTCTTATTTTAACTGCTGCAGCATCCTCGTCTCTGAGAACAGAGAGGGAATCAACTTCAATCTGCAGCTGGTTATTCCGCAGCATCACTTCACCGACAATTTTGACAATATCATCAAGTTCTGCATCAGGATAGGCCCGGACTCCGGCTTCCACAAAAGCTGCAGCATTCTGGGTCCCGGTCTCATCAACAATGGTGAAAATGGTAGGGCCGCTCGTCTGCTTGATCTGCGCAATCTCCCCTTCAATTGCCACCGTCTTTCCTACTTTGCCGGCGAGATCAGATATGCATACTATTGTCGATTTGCGATCTACATTCTGCACCTGATATACCTGGACAAGCACTTCTTCCAGATCGATATTGCCATTCGGACGGATCTGGCGAACCCTGACCAGGACAGGATCGCGTTCCTTGTGTTCTGCCTTGATATTGCTCTTGTGCACAAGACCTTTAATCCGGTCGTTTATCTGTGCAAACATACCAAACGTAGCAAAACCCTGCACTTTTGCCTGATATATCTTTCCTTCTTCGACATCAGCGAGGTCACATCCCGCACCCAGCCGATAAACAATCACATCTTTATTTTCCATGGTTTTTCTCTCCACACACAGCGAAGCGTACCTTTGGTCTGCATTGTTGCGATTATTAATAATACTGCATCATTGCATAACGAAACAAGGCTGATTGATTATCATTAGCTGTATTTACGTTAAAGTTCATTGTATCCATCCTGTTGCGTAGTGGTGAGAATATACCCATTGGCAAAAAAATTTCATTACGGTAAAGGTGTACTGAATCTATTCAGATTTTTGGCCACGGAGAATTTTTTTTTCCGGGGTATGGGAAAAATTTTTTAAATTTCATCCCGGAATGTAACTTCGATCATATCAAGATCGCTGGGTGCAATAACCGGGCCTGAAAATTTTTTCTTTGCATCGTTGATATGTGACTGTGCATCCGGGTATCGTGAACTGGTATGGACAAGAACAAGAGTCCTTGCATTAAGTACTGATGCTGCTTCTCCGGCTTGTGCAGCTGTTGCATGATAAAATTCCAGCCCGCGCTCTGCTTCCGACTCATCATAGGTTGCATCATGGATCAGGAGATCAGGATCATGGGCGATTTCCCTGATATTCATGTGAATGGCTCGCGTATCTCCTGTATAAACGATTTTACGACCCGGCCTTGGTGGCCCCATCACCTGTTCAGGCCGGATCTCACGCGCTTCATCCCCAACTTCCAGTCTGATGCTATCACCCCGCTGAAGTCTTCCAAAAAGGGGACCTGGGGGGACACCCAGCGCGACTGCCTTTTCACGGTTGAACCTTCCCGGCCGTGGATCTTCTTCAAGAATATAACCAAGAGAGGGGAGTCCGTGTTTTGTCAAAAAGGCTGTAATTGTATAGCCATCAAAACGCACCCAGGAACCCTGACCGAGCTCGACGGGTTCTAAGGAGAATTTGAGATTGAATCGTGCAACCTGCTGGAGGATAGCGACAAAATCATGCACCCATTGAGGGCCGTAAATGGTGAGCGGTTCAGTCCGCCCGTTAAAAGACATAGTCTGGATGAGTCCGAAAAGACCAAGGAAGTGATCTGCATGCCAGTGGGAGATAAAAACTGCATTTACCAAAAAACCGCACCGCGAACGCATCATCTGCTGCTGGGCACCTTCCCCACAGTCAAATAGGAGTGTATCGGAACCTCGCCGTATCATAATGCAGGACGGGTTACGCTGAGGAGTCGGAAGTGCCCCGGCCGTACCCAGGAAGTAGACATGCAGTGTCTCACCGCTCATAAAAAGCATCTCCTGAACACGGCAATACTTTTCTTTGCCTCATCGATTGATTTTCCTTCAATAACAACAACTCCATGATACTCAGCAGCAATTCTTTTTCCTACTGTTACCCATGGAACAGTTCCTTCGCCCAGTGCAAGATGTTCATCGGACATGCCATTATTATCATGAATATGGATATGATGAGCTTTTTTTACGCATGCAAGGAAATTGTTTACTTTCCCGATAGTATTCGCATGACCGAAGTCAAAGGTCATACCAATACCTTCAATCCCTTCCGTCATGCCAATGAGTTCTTCAGGGAGCCGGCAGAGAAATTCCTTGACGCCAATCATATTTTCAAGACATGCGAGTACCGAATGTTCCTGTGCACATTTCCCGATCTGCCTGAGGGCTTCCTTCTGGAGATCCCAGACTTTCTGGGGCATCAGTTTGCCTACAGGAGAAAGATAACCGGGGTGAATTGTAACCTTGTCAGTGATTGCCGATGCATGGATGATGCAGGTACAAATCTGCCGTATGGATTCGCGCCATATTGGATCGTTGAGTGTAGCAAGGTTCAGGTCACCATACGGTGCGTGTACGCTTATTCCCAGATGCGTTGCTGCGATCACCTCTTCAATTTTTGAAAAACATGCAGGATTATCCAGACGGTAATTACCATCGCACACAATCTCCCAGCCGGAATATCCTGCCTCTTCAATATCATATACCCAGGAGATGTCATCCCATACTTTTGCCGATGATGAGAAAAATGGCCGGATGCTCATGGATCACACCCTATCTGTTTGATAACACGGTGAACCTCATGAGAAAATTCCTCAAGTGTTTTTTCATTGAGAATATGAATATCCGCACTCTGCATGGCTTCGCGCAGCCCCCAGCCCTGCTCACGAAAATCCCGTTTACGGAGTTCATCGGCTGATTCGAAATCATCGGAACGTCCCCGTGCCTTGATGCGCGCCAGTCGCGTTTTAAATGAAGATTCAATACTGATGAGGTGAAAACCTGGAAAAATACTGCGAAATACCGATACTTCCGCATCCCCACGTATGCCATCAATAAGCACGATTGGAGCAGTCTGGCGCCGAAGCTCGGGAATACAGAGCTGTGCTATTGCATCCATCCCATGTTCTGACCTGAGTCTGTTTGCCATGGCACCAAGATTTGCATCGGTGGGGTCCATTCCTTCTTCATGTACGGCATTCCGGATCATATCACCCATAACTATCACAGGAATGCCCATTGCCGCTGCAATCTTTGAGAATTCACCTTTACCGCTTGCGGGAAGACCGACGACGCCGATGACCTTCATAGACCCACTCTGCCTTTATAGATAATTTCTCCAACCTCGCGTGTTCGAATTCTGACTTTTCTTCCTAATTTGTCAGCTATTCGTTTAATCTCATCTAATGTCAGAGGATGATAATCTTCCTGGAGTTGCCGCTTTTTTTCCCGGTACTCACCTTCAGTCATATTTAAGGGGATTGTTGGCAGCCGTAAAATTTTGTGTTCACCCTGCTGGAGAACAAGAGGCACTTTACCAATGAGTCCCGAAATTTCTTCAATGTACACTTCGTTTTCGTAAAAAATGGTAATTACAACCTCGAATTCCGAAAGATTATTTCTAGCATAAGCATTTTTACAAATATTAAAAGATTTACGGACATTTCGTTCATAATTTTCATAATTAAAACCGCTCTTTTCCTTTTGACCTGAATACCCTTCAAAACGTGACTTGAAGTCCAATGCAACTTTATTAACCAGTCGTTCTTCAATTAACTGACCCAGTACGTCAGGAAATAGTCCATTTGTCTGAATACCGACATCAAGGTTAATCCCTTTTGAATACCGGGCTAATTCCATCAGAGCCTCTCTTTGCCTTGTGGGTTCCCCTCCGGAAAACATAACACCGCTGATATAGGGCGACGAAGAATAGATCATCTCTTTGATCTCTTCCAGATCCCGCCAATCTTCTCCGGTTTGAATGCCCTCATTCTGGCAATAGGAACATCGTATCGGACAGCCTCGCAAAAAAACTGTGCACACGGATCTGCCCCGCCAGTCAACCGTTGAGAGCGGAACAAATCCCCCGAAATTTATCTGAATAAAATCACCGTTCCTACTATTTTGTAACGAGGTTATTTTAGTGTATTGAGTTGCAGCCGGGGAGTGCCGGCACCTTACTTAAGAATACCCGCTGCAATGGTGGATGCCGTTTTCCGTTACAACCATGTCCATTTTAATATCATTCGCTTCGCAGGGAACACGTTCGGTTTCCAGGCACGTGAATGCAAGCCCGATTTTTTTAATATGGGGATGATCAGAAAGGAACCGGTCATAATATCCCGCCCCGTACCCAAGCCGGTTGCCGGATTGATCGAAAGCCAGCATCGGCACGACAATCGCTTTAACCTCACCGGGCTGTGCAGGGATCTCATTTCCGACAGGTTCATGAACGTGAAATGTGCTTTTGACCAGTACTGAAGTATTCCCGATATAGGAAAGACGCAGGGTTCGTGTATCCCTTTCAATAATCGGTACGATTACCTGCTTCCTGCTGGAGATGAGATAATCGATAAGATCCTTCGTGTTTACCTCCAGCGGCTTTGAGACATAGACCATAACAGGATCGATACCATCGAGGATGTCGAGGAGGAACCTGCAGATGCACGCACTTTTTTCTTCAATCTGTGCCGGTGAGAGGGTGGACCGTATTGCGCGTGCATGATCACGCAATATTTTTTTTTGGATCTTGAGTGGGGTATCCGGCATGGTATAGTACTATCATTTGTGAGGGCTATCCAATAATCCTGATGTTTGTTGTGTATTGAGAACCTTTGAAAATGAAGTAAAAAAATGATATGTCATATCAGAAAGTGAAATGCCGGTTGACGATTTTAATCGCACAGTAATCCCCGCACATGGTGCAGGCATCAGTATCTGCCGGCATCCGTTCTTTCCTGATTGCCCGTGCACGGGATGCATTAATGGCAACGGCAAACTGGCGTTCCCAGTCAAGGTCGCGACGTGCATGTCCCATCTCGAGGTCTGCCTCACGGGTCTTTTTGAGTTTTATCATATCTCCGACATGCGCAGCGATTCTCGAACTGATAACGCCCTCATAGACTTCCTCAGGAGTTGGGAGGGCAAGATGTTCGGCCGGGGTGACATAACAGATAAAATCGGCACCCAGTGATGACGAGATTGCAGCACCGATAGCTGCGACCCGGTCATCGTAGCCGGGTGCAATATCAGTTACAATAGGTCCGAGCATATAGAAGGGTTTGTTGTTGGTAACGCGTTTCATAAGTGTGACGTTTGTGGCAATCTCATCGATCGGCACGTGTCCGGGTCCTTCGACTATTACCTGGACCCCGTCCTTATGCGCTTTGTCTGCAAGTTCGGCGTTGATGAGAAGTTCCTGTACAGCAGCCCTGTCGGTTGCATCGTGAATTGCCCCGGCTCTCATACCATTCCCCATTGACAGGGTTACCTCATGCTCTTTCATGATCTCGAGCAGGTAATCAAATTCAGAGTAAAGAGGGTTCTCTTTTTCATTATGGAGCATCCAGGCAGTCATAAATGCACCGCCGCGGGAAACAAGCCCTGCGTGCCGGCCCTGGTTTTTGAGGCGCTTGATGGTTTCCCAGTTGATTCCGGTATGGATGGCCATGAAATTTGTTCCGAGTTTTGCCTGTTCTGCAGTAATCCTGAACAGGTCATCTTCCTTCATGTTGACAACAGCACCGTCTTTTTGCGCAGCCTCGATGAATGCCTGATACAGGGGCACGCATCCGACAGAAAGTTTTGTATTGGCTATAACCTGTTTCCGGATCTCGATAAAATCTCCACCGGTCGAGAGTTCCATCAGGGTATCGGCACCGGCAAGCTCTGCCTGACGGGCTTTTTCCAGTTCCTGATCAATATCAACAATATCTGTCGAGGTACCAATGGACGCATTCACTTTGGTACGTAATCCTTCACCAATCCCGCAGATCCTGACTTTGCGGTAAGGAGAGACGGGAATTACAATATGTCCCTGTGCAACACCACGCCTCACAAAATCTTCGGTTACTCCTTCCTCCGCAGCGACGACCTTCATCTCATCAGTGACGATGCCACGCCGGGCATCAGCAATAATACTCATACCATACACGTTGCTGCAAAGACAAAATAAAGGCTCGTTTTTTAAATTCTGGACTAAATCTGGCTTGTTAAGTTAACAAGTAAAGTTGATTTTATTTAAGAAAAAAAAATTTGTTTTGCAGTCAGTACAGTCATTCACCAGCCCGGTTACTGGTAAAGATGAAATTGTATCAGAAAAAAGTCGGTCTTTTGCCGACCTGACAGACAAACACCGTATGTATCAGCAACGTGAATAAAAGTCTCACGGATACTTCTGCAGGTCATCCTTTATACCGGTAGTATGCCATCTGGGGTAATCTCCTCATGGATAGTGAATCGTCAGACGAATCGTACACCCATTCAGTTATTTCACCGGTAATTGAATGCGTTACATAGAGACCACGATCTATCTTTGTCCAGTTCCCGGTATCAGTCGTTACCCCTCGGTTTAAAAAAAAATTGGTGGAATAAAAAGTCCCGTTTTCATAAAAAATCATGTGGCGGTCTGATGCCGGCGGTTCGCCACCAATCCACTGACCGGTAATCGGATCGGGAGTAATGGGGAGAATATGCATGCCCGGTAGCTGGATACATCCTGATGTTATTATTGAACAAAAGACAATCAGGCAAATGATACCCTCTGGTTTCATCATTGTTAGTGGATATTTCTGACACGTTTAAGCTTTCTTCCGTTCAATACCAAAGAGAGGGCATTTGTTATACCAGTAATCCCTTTTTTTCAGATACGACTGCATTTTTTAAGGGTGGAGACGAAGCTGAATTCGGACACACAATACACGCAATATTTATATAATATTAAACACTAACTTATGGTAAATCTAAAAGATTCAGGGGATTTTACGATGACAGATAAAGAATTCACAGAAGTTACGGTAAAGGAAGCTGCTCATGACGATGCTGGGAGGGGCATTGCACGGGTGAGTATTGATGTAATGAAAAAACTCGGGCTTGTCTCCGGTGATGTAATCGAAATCCAGGGTAAGAAGAAAGCCGCTGCGATCGTCTGGCCTGGCTTCCAGCAGGATACCGGTTACAGCATCCTCCGTATAGACGGCAATATCCGGGGCAACCTGAGTACCGGTATTGATGAGAAGGTTAAGATTCGGAAATCCGAAGCAGAATATGCAAAGAAGGTGGTGATACAGCCCACGCAGCCAATACGTCTGGTCGGCGGTGAACAGTATCTTTCCCGGCTATTGCGCGGACGGGCAGTATTTGAAGGTCAGACACAGCGGATAGATGTAATCGGGAATTCCATTACCCTGGTCATTGCAAAAGTCCTGCCAAAAGGCATTGCGATTGTAACAGACGAAACCGACATTGAACTCAAAGAGGAACCATATAAACCTGAAGAAGGCAAGAAAGAAGTATCTGACATCCACTACGAGGATATCGGGGGCCTTGGGCGGGAACTCCAGCTGGTCCGTGAGATGATCGAACTTCCGTTGCGACATCCGGAGATCTTTGAGCGGCTTGGTATTCAGCCTCCCAAAGGAGTACTCCTCTATGGGCCACCAGGGACTGGAAAGACACTGATCGCAAAAGCGGTCGCGAATGAAGTTGATGCACACTTTATTTCGCTCTCCGGCCCGGAAATAATGAGTAAATATTATGGCGAAAGTGAGAAAGGGCTGCGAGGAAAATTTGAAGAGGCCGAACAGAATGCACCGGCGATAATTTTTATTGATGAGATTGATTCAATAGCTCCCAAGCGCGCCGAGGTCCAGGGAGAAGTTGAACGGCGTGTGGTAGCTCAGCTCCTTTCTCTCATGGACGGGCTCAAGGGCCGGGGACAGGTAATTGTAATTGCTGCCACCAACCTTCCGGATGCCATAGATCCTGCTCTCCGGCGTGGCGGCCGGTTTGACAGGGAAATCGAAATCGGTATACCGGATAAAAAAGGAAGACTGGAAATATTCCAGGTTCATTCCCGGGGTGTACCTCTTGCAGATGATGTAAAATTAGACGAATTTGCAAATTCCACCCACGGGTTTGTTGGTGCTGACATCTCACTGCTTGTCAAGGAAGCAGCAATGCATGCACTGCGGAAGGTGATACCCCGGATAAAGATAGATGAGGATATCCCCAATGAAGTACTCGACCAGCTGAAAGTATCCAACGAGGACTTTGCAGAAGCACGCAAACATGTCGAACCTTCCGCAATGCGTGAGGTGCTGGTTGAAGTTCCGGATGTAACCTGGGACCAGGTCGGCGGGCTGGAGGATGTAAAACAGGAACTCCGGGAGGCTGTTGAATGGCCGCTTAAATTTCCTGATGTATTTGAACGGCTCATGACCAAGCCGCCAAAAGGCATCCTGCTTTTCGGACCACCCGGAACCGGTAAAACCCTGCTGGCAAAAGCAGTGGCAAACGAGAGCGAGTGTAACTTCATCGCGGTAAAAGGCCCCGAACTACTGTCCAAGTGGGTCGGGGAATCAGAAAAAGGTGTCAGGGAGATCTTCCGGAAGGCCAGGCAGGCATCCCCCTCTATCATCTTCTTCGATGAGGTTGATGCCCTCGTGCCAAAGCGCGGGACCTTCCAGGGTTCATCCCATGTAACCGAGAGTGTGGTCTCCCAGATACTTACCGAGCTTGACGGGATGGAGGAACTCAAAAATGTCACCGTCCTTGCAGCGACCAATCGCCCGGATATGCTGGATGATGCACTTCTCCGCCCGGGAAGGCTTGAACGTCATATTTATGTTCCGGCGCCGGATGAAGAAAGCCGAAGGAAGATTTTTGAAGTCTACCTTGGAGGGGAGACTGAAAATATCCTTGCAAAAGATGTTGACATCGGTGTGCTGGTAAAAAAGACTGAAGGATATGTCGGTGCTGATATTGAAGCTCTCGTACGGGAAGCAAAGATGGCAGCCATGCGTGATTTCATTATCGTCATGGGAACCAGGAATGAGCAGGAGCGGAAAGATGCGATCAAGAACGTCATGTTAACCAGCACTCACTTTGATGATGCAATACTCAAGGTGAAGGGATCACTTGATCGCGATGCCCTTGAGAAATCCGAGCGCCAGTCATGGGAGATGCTGTATAATCAGGACCAGCGCACTGTTCTTGACAAGTCTTTGGCTGCAATGAACCGTGCAGGTCTGGCACGCAAAAAGATTGATGAGAAGGTAATCAGCGATCTCCGGAAAGCGACCTATCAGCGGAAGAAAGACTTTGGAGAGATCGCAAAACTTACCGGGGAACTGGAAAAGAACATCGACAAAAAATAACAACCGGAGGAAATAATGTACGAAGACCCGCAGGATATGTTCCGCAAGATGGACAGACTGTTCTCCCATCTTTTTGCCCAGATGACCAGCGATTTTTCCGATGGAGACCCCCAGGCATCCGGCTTTCACACGGTCATGCCGGCTGGTGGAATGCAGTCACAGATACCGGGTTTACATGACATCCCGTGTCGGGGGAGCACCCGACCCGCTGTAGAGGTCCACCGGCATGGAAACGAGGTGAAAGCAGTCACCGAACTTCCCGGTACAACAAAGGATGGAATAAGGCTCAATGTACAGGGTCCGGCCCTCATAATCGATGCAGACGGGGGTCATGTACAGTACCACACAACTGCTGCGCTGCCTCCTGTTGATCCCGTATCAATGCAGGCCTCGTTCAAAAACGGGGTACTTGAAGTGACGTTTAAGATTCTGCCTGATATGTCCGATGAAAATATCTCATAAAAGAGATCCAATATTTTTTTAATCTTCAATGTTAATCCACAGCAATTTTTCTCTCGAGATACATTGCCGTGTTGATTTCATCAGCAGATAAACAATGGTTCCTCTTCTCCCGATCATCGTTTCAGGTTCATGGTTCTGACATGGAACCTCATTAATTTAATACTATTTTCCGGTTTTTTAAATACAGTTACGCCCCCTCCTTACTATCATACTCTTGAATATTCCAGGTAAAATCAGCATCATGGAATCTTTCTGGTGCTCAAAGAAAAATTCAATACCTGCAATGATGAAAGCTCCACAGAACTATAATCCTGCATTAACACCATGCCTTAAGGCTGAATGTGAGAAGTGGGATAATGGTGAGTGCTTCTATATCCACAAAGTAATAACGTTAAGGTGAATTGATTAATGGATAATAATGGATGTTATTTAATTAAGAAAGATTAAATTCTTAAAATTATGAATGAACCAAATATTCCGAAGTTACCCTATACATGGGGTATAATATTTTTTATTATCGGTTGTTTTTTTATGGTTCTCGGTGTTATTCAATTTAATAATTGGATCATTTTCTCAGGCGTGGGTGTTTGCATATTGGGTTTATTAATCGCTTGGGGCCTTCTTTACTTTGAATGGGTAATTGATAAAAGTCCGTCGGTTGATGAAGCAAAACAATATGCAGTGCTATATATTGGGTTAGCAGTAATCATTTTTTTACTTTCAATGATCCTTATTGGTATTTCATTATTTAAAAAATAAAAAAAGTTTTAGACTTTTGGAAATAATTCCAAAAACACCTATTTTTAATACTTCCGGGAATGATAAACTGGTTGTCCCAGGGCGGGTATGGTAAATTGCAGGGAATTGTGTAGAAACGAATTAACCTGATTTCCAAATTTGTTCAAGTCTGATAAACCTCGGGATCAAACGACTACACAAACCAGGGCAGCCGGCTGGATAATCCACCATGCAACGCTCTTTGCGACAGAAAAAGGCGGTAAAAATATGGACCTAAAAAATTTCCTTACAGGCGCAGGAACACCAAAAAACCTCACGAACGTAATTCTCCTTTTAAGTACACAGGCTCAGGACGTGAAGGACGGTTTTCTCCGGAACTGTATGAAAACACAAACCTGTGAACAGACCAGAAACGTATTTGGCGAAGAGCAGATGGCTCTTGACAAGTATGCTGACGGGGTGTTTGTTTCCGGACTTAAAAAGTCACGACTTGTCCGTTATATCGCGACAGAAGAACAGGAGCAGCTCATCGAAATAGAGAACCCGATAAACAATTTTGGCGTTGTTATTGATCCACTTGATGGTTCCTCGCTTATTGATGTGAATCTTTGTATAGGATCGATCATCGGTATCTATCCCGGGCATGTTCTGGAAAAAGGTGCCAAGATGGTTGCTGCCCTGTACATCCTGTACGGGCCTCTCACCACTCTGACATTAACAACAGGAAAGGGAGTTCATGAATTCGTCCTTGACGATACAGGTGAATTCATACTCATGCAACAGGATATCAAAATCCCGGAGGGGAAAATATACGCACCTGGTGCCCTGAGAAAGGATTATCTCCCGGCTCATGCACGGTGGATTGAGCAACTCGAGCAGGCGGGATATAAACTACGCTTCAGTGGCTGTTTTGTTGCAGATGTACACCAGATCCTCCATAAAGGTGGGGTCTTTACCTATCCTGGATTCAAAGGCAGGGAAAAAGGAAAACTGAGACTATTATACGAGGCAAATCCCATGGGGAAAATCATTCATGAGGCTGGCGGGGCAATCAGTAACGGAAGGACAGACATCCTGGGTATTACACCAGAAGCAATCGACCAGGTCACTCCCATCTATGTGGGAGGTACAAAAGAGATCAGACTTATTGAAAAGTATATGACGGAAGGGGGATAAATCAGGTGTGATTAGCATATGAAACAAAACGATTATGGTCCAATCCCTGGTTCAACAATATTTCGAGGCATTTCCGGCCGAAAAACAATTATCATGGCAGCTAACACACGGATTGCTACTGTCGCCAGGGGAATTTTCAAAGCTGCAAAGGAAACTGATTCTGCGGTTTTCATGGAGCTTGCCCGGTCTGAATGTGACCTGAAAGGAGGGTATACAGGTTTAACTCCAAAGGATTTCTCAGAAAAGATGAGAGAAGCTGCAGAGGCGACCCGGTTTGATATCTGGGCTCTTCATGCTGACCATATTACTATTAAGACAGGAGACGCAAAAGAGATCGAAAGTACAAAACAGTTAATCGATGCCCAGATTATGGCAGGGTATACATCATTTGCCATTGATGCATCACACCTGTTTAATTTTGAAGGAAAAAATGTCCGTCAGGAACTGGACAAAAATATCCTGGTCACTTCCGAACTGGCCATTTATATTAAAAACAACATGAAAGGGAAGGATTTCGGTCTGGAAGTGGAAGTGGGGGAGATCGGGAGAAAAGATGGTCAAGGGATGATCCTGACAAAACCCGAAGAAGCGGTTGAATTCATAAAAGCCCTGCATGATAACGGAGTGTATCCGCAGGTGCTGGCAATTGCCAATGGAAGCACGCACGGACACGTGTATGATGAAAAAGGGAACGTAATCGAGCAGCTTTCCATCGATATCCCACGGACAAAAGCTGTTGCAAAAGCATTACGGGATAATAAACTGAATGTCGGCATTGCCCAGCATGGGATAACAGGAACTCCCCGGGATCTCATTAATCAGCATTTCCCCAAAGGGGATATCATCAAAGGAAACGTCGGAACGTTCTGGCAGGATGTCGTATTCAATGCCCTGAAAGTGTACGAGCCTGCATTGTATAAAAACATCCAAGAATGGACTCTGGAGAAATACCGGCCCGCAAATCCCGGGAAAAAAGACAGCCAGATATTTGACGGGAATTGCAAGTTTGCGATCAAAGAATTTTTCAAAGAGATCTATTCGGTAGAAGAAGATACTGAACAGGCAATTCTGGCAATGACATATGCTGAAAGTCTCGTCTTTTTCAAATCGTTCAGTTCATATGGGTCTGCATCTCTTGTGAGAAAAGTTCTTGAGTAAAAATTCAGCGCAACTTTTTTCTTTTT
Organism: Methanoregula sp.; assembly: GCA_028679185.1. Lineage (GTDB taxonomy): Archaea > Halobacteriota > Methanomicrobia > Methanomicrobiales > Methanospirillaceae > Methanoregula. The sequence goes on from JAJRBZ010000080.1 coordinate 36,300, forward strand.
AAAAGAGATTCTTTACTGTGATTTTCTCATGCCGAAGACTACGATTTCCGTTATCAAGGCAGATGTGGGAAGTTTCCCCGGACACTCCCGCACTCACCCGAAGCTTCTTGAGAAGGCAGCAAAGATGCTCAAGGAAGAGGAAGGTAAACTGCTCATAGACTCCTTTGTCACCCATTGTGGTGACGACCTTGAATTGATCATGACGCATACCCATGGTGTGGACCATGAAAAGGTTCACAAGCTGGCATGGGATGTCTTTATGGAATGCACGGCAATAGCAAAAAGCCTGAAACTCTATGGTGCCGGCCAGGATATGCTTGCCGATGCATTTTCCGGAAATGTCAAGGGTATGGGCCCGGGTGTTGCCGAGATGGAGTTTGAGGAACGGGGAAGTGATCCCGTTCTTGTTTTCATGGCAGACAAAACTGAGCCGGGCGCATGGAACTTCTTCCTCTACAAGATCTTTGCCGACCCGTTCAACACGGCAGGTCTTGTGATCGACCCATCTATGCATAAGGGTTTTGTCTTTGAGGTTCACGATCTTATTGAAAAACGCCGTATCATGTTCAAGTGCCCGGAAGAGATCTATAATCTTCTCGCGTACATTGGTGCACCGTCGCGGTACGTGATTAAGCATGTGTTCAAGCGCGAGGGCGATATTGCTGCTGCATCCAGCACCCAGCGCCTGAGTCTGATCGCGGGAAAATACGTTGGCAAGGATGACCCGGTCATGATCGTCAGGGCCCAGAGCGGTTTTCCTGCGGTCGGTGAAGTGATCGATCCATTCTGCACACCGGTACTTGTCGCCGGCTGGATGCGTGGATCGCACCACGGTCCGTTAATGCCTGTCGGTCTGTGCGATGCCAACTGTACCAGGTTTGATGGGCCACCCCGGGTCATTTGTATGGGTTTCCAGGTCAGCAATGGAAAACTCATCGGTCCTGCAGATATGTTTGATGATGTAGGATTCGATCGTGTGCGGGCGCGTTGTAATGAGATTGCTGACCTTATACGGGCGCAGGGGCCATTCGAGCCTCACCGCCTCTCGCTTGGGGAGATGGAATATACTACTCTCCCGGGTGTTGAAAAGGTACTTTCAAAACGATGGGAGCCGCTTCCTCCATAATATTTTTTCCTCCAAGGTGTTATGTAACTCCGTTTTTTTTTGTCCATAGTTGTGAAATTTCTCAAGACTGATTCTTCGGGTCTATGATGATGGGCAAACTTTAATTATCTTGCATCCCAAATTAGGGCAGATGGTTAACGGAATTGTTTTGCCGATAAAAAAGGTGTTCGGGCTGGTGGATTCAAAAATATCTGTCGAAATCAAGGACGAAGGCCGGAAACTTCAGGGGCGTCTGGTAGCCGTGGATGAGTACCTGAATATCCACATGGACGAAACGATCGAGCTTGTCGATAACCAGCGTGGTAGAAGCCTTGGCACGGTCGTGATACGGGGCAATAATATTCTTACCATTGCACCGGTTATATAACAGGCACAAAGGTGGACAAAAGTGACAGATCCCGTTGAAGAAACACTGAGACTGATTCAGTCGAAACCTGAAGGTATTCTCCAGAGCGAACTCTGGAAAGAGCTTGGCGTTGACAGCCGTAAATGTTCACGGATTGTCAAAAAACTTGAAGATGCCGGAATTATTGAGAGGTCTGAGTTCAAGAAAGATGGGATTAAGACGTTCCTTCTGCGTGCCAAAAAGATGCCGGTTAATCCCTCTGACCTGCTTGCAGGAGATGAGTTGATCCCCTGTATCAATTGTGAACTTGAATGCATCGTTGAGGAGTGTCATCCTCTCATGGACTGGATGTACCAGCTGGCGATTGTTCAGCACACGGAATAACCGGTTTTTTCCATTCTGGCATTATACCGCTTCGTTTCGATATACTGAAATACGTTTCAGTGAAAAAGAATTATCCTGTTTATTATGGTAAAATACAGGATTCCGCTTATCATCCAGTGCCTCATTTTTTTGATCCCACTGAATATTTACATGTGGGGGGATTGGATTGTTGTTGATTTACAGTGGGCGCTCTTCCGTTATCAACAATCTCCGTTTGGGAACAGCCTCATCCCGGGATACAAGGATATCAATTATATTTTTCTGGGGCAGACTACGGGGCTGTATAATATCCTTTCAATATTATTCTGGATAACAGGAGGCGTTCTTCTCATCATCGGACTGCTTCTGATAATTCAGGCAAATCTCGATGAGAGATTAATACTCATAAAGAAGGCTTCAATTTTTACCGTAATTTCTGGTATCTTATTTGGTTTGTCAGCTCTGTTACGATTCTTCGGTGGGTTTGCCATCCCTGTTGGCGTTCCAATTGTCATGTTTTTCGGTTGGTGGATGTACAAAGAGAAGTTTGAACCAGACAGGACAGAAGAGCCCTTGGATGATAAAGAACCAGCTGTGCCTGAATAGTGCGGGAAAAATCCTGACTTATCGTCCATTTTTTTGAATTTCTCATTTGAAACTGTATCAGGATCTTTTGAATTCTCGGACAACTATTTATCGCAAAACTATCCACCTCATATGAGTGAATAATTCGCAATTTCCCCCGGGAGATATATGATTTCTGTTTTGTTTGTCGATGATAACTCCGATCTTTTCGGCCATATCCGTTCATTTCTGGAAAAAGCCGGAGATATCAGGCTCGACAACGCACGCTCAATAAAACAGGCAATGGAAAAAACCAAAGGCCGTACGTATGACGTAATCGTCTGCTATGAACAGATACCTGAAGTGAACGGTATTGAATTTGTCTCCGATATGACGGGATTGGAATTTTTAAAATATCTCAAATCGCAGGGAAATTCGACACCGGTTATCCTGCTCTGCAGGCGAGGCAATAACAAAATTGCTGTTCAGGAAGTCAGTATTGGCACGGATGTCAGGCTCCCAAAAAACGGGGACGTCCGCCCGCATCTGCAAGAAATTGTAACCCTTATCAAACAGACAATGCTCCGCAGAAAAGCTGAACGGGAGATCAAGGTGCAGAATGATCAGCTGACTGCCATCCTTTCTGCAACACCCCTGGGGATATTCCAGGTACATAACCGGCTCATAGCATGGGTGAACCACCAGTTCGCAAAAATGCTGGGCTGTGAAGAATCTTACCTTATTGGAAAAGACATGCAAAGCATTTTTAAGACCGCTGAAGACTGTGGCCACGTCTGCCATGAACTCCAGGTCAGCTGGAATGGACGGGGGTTTGGCAATACAGAATGTAAGCTGGTAAAACAAGACGGATCGTATCTTGTCTGCCATCTGCAGGTCCAGATGGTTGATCCCCGCGATATCAGTAAAGGGGGCACATTTATAGTAACCGATATATCAGAAAAAAGAAAAATTGCTGATGCCCTCAAAGAGAGCGAAGCAAAATACCGTGAAGTCATCCAGAATACCCAGAGTATCATCATCAGGATGGATACATTAGGAAATATCACTTTTTTTAACCATTTTGCACTCTCCTTTTTTGACTTTACCAGTGACGAAGTAATTGGCAAAAATGTTATTGGTACTATTGTTCCCACAAAAACCCGCTCTGGTCATGACCTCTCCATGATGGTAAATGATCTTGGGTTTAATGCTGAGGGCTATGCTGTCAATGTCAACGAGAATATACGCCGGAATGGGGACAGGGTCTGGATCGCGTGGATAAATAAGGCGATCCGTGATGAGAAAGGTCACATAATTGAAATCCTGTGTATTGGCAACGATATTACTGATCGAAAGCGAACCGGAGAGGTTCGTATCAGTACCGATACCTGGAAGGACATTGTCGTAGCAGATACCGATGTAAAAGAAGAAGTCTTTGATGTGGTCTTCCACATATGCACTGAAATATCGATCGAGGGAAGGGAAGGCAAACCGGTAGGTACAACGTTTCTGCTCGGTGATGCCGATAATGTCATGGCAAAATCGCGGCAGATATCAATCAATGCATTTGAGGGGCAGAAGCCTGAATCGCGTATTGTCACAAACCAGGACATCAAGGAAAATATCAAAGAATTTGCCCAGCTTGATGGAGCTTTTGTTATTGACGGTGATGGATATATCCGTGCACAAAGTCGTTACATCACCGTCGATACCAGTAATGTTTCCTTACCCAAGGGCATGGGCACCCGTCACAACTCAGTTGCTGCAATAACACAGGTCACAAATACAGTTGGCATCGTAGTATCCCAAAGCGGTGGAGGGATTACCATTTTCAAAAACGGGTTGATCCTTAAAAAGATTACTCTCTGATAAACATGGTTTGTTACTGTGGATCAGAACACATCCGTTTGTTAAAGTATA
>JAJRBZ010000001.1 GCA_028679185.1 Methanoregula sp.
GCGGACACTCATCGGGGTAAATAACGCCTTACCATACTTGTCTACCCCAAAGCTGGCGATATCGGCCTGTGTCTGCGGTGAGATCAGGAAATTGACGAAATTATTCGCCATCTGGATCTTTTCAACCGGCTGCTTGTCATTGTATACGGTCATGACACTGTAGATGTTGAGGAGGCTTGCCCCTTCAGTGATGATCGGGACTAGTTTCAGGTTACTCTTGTACGAAAGATACGTCCCCTCATCTGTGAAGGTATATGCCCCTTTCTCGCTTGCCATCTGGAGAGTCTCTCCCATACCTTTCCCGGCTTCGATGTACCAGTTACCGGATTTCTGGACATTTGCCGTGTAATTGAATCTGGCATTGGACCAGATCGTTTTCTCTGCAGAGTGCGTTCCGGACGCATCACCACGGGATACAAAGTAAACACCTGCCGTATTGTTCGTACCTTTCAGGAGGAGTGTCGTGAAGGCATTCTCGGGAGTCATGTTCATTATGCCTGCCGGGTCTGCCGAAGGCCCGACAACAAGGAAGTAGTTCGAAGCAAAGGATCGCCGGTTAATACCAAAGCCGTCTTTCACAAACGCCAGTTCCTGGGATGGTGAATGCACGAGCAGCACATCAGCATCGCCTTTCTTGGCAATTTCAATCGCTTTACCGGTACCCTGCGATGTGATCTGCAGGTCGACATTATATTGCGATTCGAACTTCGGCTCCAGATAGTTTAAGAGCCCGGTATCATACAGACTTGTCGTGGTCGCAATCAGGAGCTTTGGCTTTTCACCAGCTGCTGCTGTTGGCTGAGTAGTTACGGTTGTGGTTGTTGGTTGCGTGGTTGTACATCCTGCTATGAACACTACCCCAACAAGGAGGAAAATCAGCAGGACACCCAGTGATACTTCAGAGAAACGTTTCATACCATTCAATCCTTTTGATAATAGATCAGTGATTATCAATAAAAATTGTTTCTTTTTTAAATTGTTAATTCAAAAATATTAACCAATTGGTAAGCAAGTGGTATACCAGTACAAACTGTCGTCCGAAGAGTTACAAGAAAAAATATACTCCGATTATTGGGAAGGGAATTTTTTTATGATTTCCTGAAAAACAGGAATACCCACGATATCCTCAGTCTCCTGAAGATATTTTTCCTTCATCAGATCAATCATTTTCCGGCTCCCCTTTATGGTGGTCCGGATACCCACGCGTTCTGCGCGTGTGACGAGATCTTCCTGCTCCATCATCGCAAAATAGGGCAGGACATAATAATGAGGGACCTCAAGAAATTCTGCCAGCCGTCGTGTCGTCGGGAATTTTATCCGGATCGAATCCTGTGCGAACGTAATGGAGATCGATCGCTCTGCGATCTGGATACGAACTGCTGCATCAAAAAGGATATCAACTGAGAGGACAGCCATGGGAAATCTAACAGTAGTATAGTATCGGATAGCATAAAGATTCACGGAGCATTATCAAATGCTTGCAATAAGAAATGATAAATCAATACTTCCTAAAATAAAAAAATCACTTTTTTCAATGCTTCTTTTTCTTCTGGTCGTCTGCTACAGGTTTCATGTAGACTACTTCGGCTTTGATATCCTTAGCAATCAGCTCAATCTCGAATTTCCGGAAGTGGGTCGCTTCAATCTGGAGCTGGCCTCCGGTCACCGCAACTATGCGGTATTTTGGTGACTCGACACCCTCGCCGACTTTCTGGCGTTCACGCACATAAATCTTCATTACAGTTCCTCCCACCATACTCATCCCCTCATCTTATTATAGTTATTTCGGGGGCATGACTGATGTTTGGTATATCAACTGGTTTACAATATCTTATAACTTCGCTTCGCGATACGAATGATGTTGTGACATATTATGGAAAAACGGATTGAGATTGGAAGCGGATTACAAGGTGAAACCCTCGTCAGGAAAGGATTGCACCGGAAGCGGGCGACCGGAGCGCAGATACGAATTACGCCGGACCTGAATGTTATCAAAATCGGCGGACATGCAGCGATCGATTACGGTCGCGATGTGATGTACCCGCTGATAGAAGAACTGGGGCAGTTATCAAAAAAATATCAGATGCTGATTGTAACCGGAGGAGGAGGCCGTGTGCGGCATATCATGGATGTCGGTATGGACCTTGGCATGCCGACCGGAGTACTTGCTGAACTTTCCGCTAAGATTTCCGAACAGAATGCGATTATGGTCTCAATTCTCCTCTCAAAATACAACGGCATCAGAATCCACACGGGGGACCTTCTTGAACTTCCCAGCCTGCTCAAGCTCGGCATGCTTCCGGTCATGCACGGGACGCCCCCATATGGGCTTTATGAGCATCCTGCCAAATCCGGGTCTATTCCCCCCCACCGCACTGATACCGGTGCGTTCCTGATCGCCGAGGTCATGGGAGCAAAGAACTGCATTATTGGAAAAAATGTCAATGGGCTGTACATGCAGGATCCGGTGATGCATCCCGATGCAGAATTTATCAAGGATATTACTGCTTCTGAACTGCTTGAGATGAACCTTGAAAACCTTGTGATCGAACCTATGGTTGTCGAGCTATTGAAAGACGCAGCCCACGTAAAAGAGGTAAAGATCATCAACTGCCACATTAAAGGAAATATCGAAAAAGCAATCAAAGGAAAGAATGCCGGTACAATTATCCGGGCCGAATAACTGAATACAACATTTTCTCTAGATATCTTGATTTATCCGACTCTACCTTTCTCCTGCCTAGCAAGCGAAATTTTTTCAAGTAAAATTTTATTTAATAAAACCATTTTGTTCCTGAATAATAGTTTACATTTATTAAACTCTCCCTCTTCGTCTATAAATCCATAGTTTTTTATTGAATATTGATTAACTATCACTGATCGAATATGGGAAGCAGCCAGGATATTATGCACCAGTTTGCAAAGCAGGAGATCAACCGGTTCTTTTCTACGTACGACGGCTGGAGAATTACCCCTTTGCCCGAGGCAGGAGGATATGACCGGGAATTTATTGCTGAACGAATTATTTCCGGAAATAAAGAATCCTGCAAAGTCCTTGTTTCGTTTGAAAAGAGCGTGCCAAGTGAAAAAATAGAAAGCATGCGTTCCAGCGTAACAGGACCCTACGGGCAGGTCAAGAAGAGTGATATTCTCCTCATCGTTCCGCAAAATTCAGACACCTCATCCATACCCAACGATGTCAGAATTTCTTTCATGAATTCGTTTTCATTCGAGGGTAACGCACTGGCGTGGATGAAAAAACCTGTACAAAAGTCCGAAGAGGAAAAAGCGAAAGCAAAGGTAACGGCATAAAATATTTTGAATAATGTAAGTGCAGGGAGATATATCACCTGAATTCCTGATTTTATTGTTTTTTAAGAGGTCTTATCCGGCGTATCTGCTCTCTTGTGGTATTGATGAAATGCCTTTGTATCTTAATATGATCTTCTCTTTCCAGTCTTCAGGTAATGCACCATACAAGGTATCGGGTGACCTCAAGTCATTGAAGGTTTTATAAAAAAAGTTGATTCTGTCAGTTCCTTTTGTGCCCGTGGAGAGCAGGGGGATCAGATCTCTTTTAAATCTACACGTATGTCTATGGTACCGAAAGGAGTTGCTTTTGTGCTGCGGGCAAGCATCCTGCCGTTTTTGTACACTTCAACAGTAAGCAGATCTCCCGATCCGTCCTGTTTCTGGATTGTTACTTCTACTACTCCTTCAGTGACTGGCAGCTGGTAGTACTTCATTCCGGACGCATTTACCATCTTCACGTCCCCTGAAGTACCAACCCCACCGGTAAAATTCCCGGCATAGTCCACCTTTACCCAGACCCCTCTTTCAGGGATAAGCACTATGGGCTGATTTGTCGGCTCCGCAGTGACCTGAATTGTGGGTGTTTGTTGCACAGCGGACGTGGGGACAATCGTTGTTGCTGCTGGTGTCATTGTCGGTAATACCTGAGATTGAGTGGGGTTTACCTGAAGAACAGGTGAATAGACTAGACCTACTGCAATGCCAATGACAATGATGATGATAGCAGTTACGGCAATAAACATGACCTTGTTTGAAGAATCGGGCGGGGGTTGGACAGGAGAGGACAACGGACTTTTTTCTGCCGCTGGTTGCGCATCGTCCTGTGCCAATGATCCCTCCGATTCCGGCAGGGGGAACGCCTTTTCCGGTAATCCTTCAGTGCTACCTGTATCAGTTTCACTCACCATATAGGGCGGGGTAAAAACGGGTTCGGGTGGTGCAGGACTTATCTCCTCTGATACATTAACGGCAGGGACGCGGTCAACTCCTGTGGTTTTTGTTTCTTCAAATATGATATCGGGTGCCTTTTGAGAGGGAGGCCGGGGGGAGAGCAGTGCTTCCCGCCGAACCGCCGCGATCTGTTCTTTGAGATGTTTTACCCACTTATCACGTTCCTGTGTCCGTTCTCCACTCGTCATCCTGGAAAAGACGAGTTCTTTAGACTGCGGAGCACTATCGGGTGTCACAGCTGAGATGGAAAGAGAAATATTCGGGCTACCCTGTGCATCCTCGCCGGGGATTACTGTCTCTATGGTCAAAAGAGGAATTGTCTGGAAACGGAATTGTGGATGCCCGGTGTCAAAAAGAATAAGGCGCTGGCTGGTGAGTATGAGTTCTGTTACGATAGAGCCGAATCTCACGTTATGCGTTGTCAGAATAATGGATTCATTGCGGTTCAGATACGGGTTTCCCATAGTACCACATTCTCTGTCATATCTTTCGTTCTCTTTAGCAATATGCTTTCATTTGCCCGGCTGGTTGTTATAGTAATATGCTACTGCGAGATCCAGCAATATCACGATTACAAAACGGGACGTCAAACCCCATAATTACCGGATGCTGGTGTCAGGGATTCTTTATTTTCCCAGGGATTCCGGCACTCCCGCTGTTTAATGCATACAATGGGATGCTCCCAGCTGCCTGGTACGGATCTTCCGATCTCCTAGTCAGGGAAGTGAGTGTTGTCCATAGGGTAAGTATATGCATGCCATTGCCTGATCTGGTCGGTCTGTTGGACGGGATATCGGGTTCATGAGTCTGGTTAAAAATACATGATTTTCCCGGTTGATCCCGTCTGATTATTTATTTGCGTGGGAACCGGGGTGATACCGGGGGGCAGTCCTGTCCTGGTGTCAATCATAAATTCTATTGAACCCATCGGGTTTGAAAGTATCCGGCTGTCAATTATCGTCCCCTCCCGGTAAACCTCGACCATAAGCGTATCTCCCGAGTTATCCTCCTTTTGGATTTTCACCTGGGTAATGCCGTCACCATCAAATATCTTATACATCCGGTCGCCGGAACCGGATACCTCTTTCAAATTCCCGGGAATACCCACCCATCCCGAATAGGTCCTGGGATATAGTACACGCACCCAGACCCCGGCTGAAGGGATCACATACTGAGCGGGTACGGGCAGCTGCTGAATGGAAGGACCAGGTAACGGCGTCTGGTTACTGCCAGGTGTCGGGACGGGAGCAGGCTGGATACCAGGTGCTTCACTATTCTGCGAAAAAACAAATGTTGCACCGGCAATCCCGAGAAAAATCAGGATAATTGCAATAATTGCGATGAATGAGGGCCGGCGGTCACCCGGAAACAGGGATGGCGGTTGCGGTTCAGGAATATGTGGAGCCGCTTCTGCTGCGGGCCCGCCATCTGCTTCCCTGATCTCTTCTGATTCCTGTTGTATCACTTCAGTTCGTTCTCTATCATATGCGGGAACAGATGCGGATTCAACGATTACCGGTTCGGGTGCAGCGGGCAGATCCAATGACTCAGTATCCTCTGTTCCAGTTGCCCCGGTCTGCGCGATGCGTGCATCTTTCAGCATTGGTAGTGCTTCTGCTTTTTCTTCCTGGGCAGAAGAGGACTCAGAAGTAGCCGGTGCCTCGGGAGGTAATTCTGTGGCATCGTATGAATCAACGGGAGTCTTTTCAGGAAGAGGAAGGGAAGGTGCGATTGTGACCGACACATTTGTTTCATCTCCGGATGACTTTTCATCAGGTAGAAAATCTGCAAACGAATTCTGTATCCCGTGCTCCTCTTCATGGCTACCGTTTATCTCTATAAAAGCAGTTGCCTGGGATGTGGCCGTATCTCGGGATTCTGATATTTCTTCTGGTAAAGGTGTGGTTTTTGTGGTTTCAGGTACATCAGGAAATGATACCGTATCCGGCGATTCCGGTTCGTGTTCAGTAGTACTCTCTGCGTATTCAGAATCATACATTTGTATATCCGGCGACTCAGGTACCTGTTCTCGAGTTCCGTCTGTATCTTCATCACCAGGATGTAGAGCAGGTATTGTTTCCGGTGAACCTGTAATGTCTCCAGGAACGCCTGGAATCTCCCTCTCTTCACGGAGTTCAGATGCAACTTCTGGTTTTTCGTTCTCTTCAAAAAATGCGTTCTCCGGCATTGCTTCTCTCTCTTCGGAAAAAACCAAAGATTCGGGCTCATCATGGATTATGGTCAAATCGATCGGAGCACGACGCTTATCAACGACCGTAGTGTACGGGGGTGGAATCTCAGGTGCTACCGGGCGCCTCATGGAGGGTCGAATCCCAATTTCGTGGTCAATGGAAGGTATTTCGTTGTCAACGGTTTTCTGGTGTACGGATATGATGAGTTCCATGAGTTTTTTCAACCAGTCATCACGTTCACGCTTTCTGTTTTCCCTTGGGTGCTGGGAAAAGAGAAGGACCATAGGCTCAGGTTCTCCCGTTCCTCTTGTGTCTGCAAAAAAGATGGTAATAGCCAGCTCTCCACTGGTCGTCTTTCCTCCTTTCACTGACTGAATTATAAAAAGAGGGAATATCCGCGGCTGGAAATCTCCATACCTGTCATCAACAAGGATGAGATTGCGGGTGGTGAGGAGGACATCATACTGCACGCTGTTGATACTGACTCTTCCCGTCGTCAGGATTATGGATTCACCAGTTTCTAGATAAGGAATGCCCATTATACCACATTGCCTCAGGTGTTTTGTGTTCTCTATGGCAATATGCTTTACAGATAGATCTAATTGTTGACGCAGCAGGTAGTAAAAAGTAATTCTGAAATGAAGTTAACAGTGTTAACAATATGTATACTGCCAATCCTCTGGTTACCTTTGTAGAACGAAAAACATGCTGGTTACTTTGAAATGGTTTGTGTAACTCAACCAGGTATATGATATATGGTTCTTTGGATTTGTCATGATTAATTATTTATAATTCAAATACCATTTTTATACAATGTACCAAAATCCCGTCAACAATCCCATCAGGTCCGGGCAGGTACATGCCGCCCATGGTAAGCGGCAGCTACTTTTCGTATCGTAAAGTATCAGGTTTTCTGTCGGTTTTACGGCAAAAACGTATTGATTTCTGAACTATGTATTGGGTGAAATATGGGTATGATAGCAGAAAAATCAGCTGATGAATGGTACAATTCCCTGCCAAAAACGGGCGGGGTTTATCGACTCATCAATGGAACAATGAGCGACAGGAGCAGGAATGAACGGGTTAGTGCTGTGATTGCGCTTGGAGAGAGCGACGATCCCAGGGCTGTCCGTCCCCTTATGGACTGTTGTAGTGATACTGATGCGCTGATTCGGAGACATGCAACCGAAGCCCTTATCAAGTTGAGAAGTGGCAGGGCTGTCCGTGTACTGGTAGAGCGCCTGAAGGATAAGAACGAAGAGCTGGTAACACGTGAACGGGCTGCGGCAGCACTGGCTGCGGTCCGGAGTTATAGCGCGATTGAGGGGCTCAGGGACCTGTACGCGGATGAAGATGAGGATCCTAAACTCAGGTCCTTTGTCGCCGGGGAGCTTCACCGGGTGCGTATCCGGTGAGTACCATGGGAATACCATATCCCATTTTCCCCTCACCAGCTCATACGTAAGCATATCTCTGATGGCAGACAGATACCATCCATACAGGAAACCATCTGATTATGGGGTATTTATCGCTTACACTTTTTTTTACTACGTAATTCAGCCGCAGGTTCCGGTAACGAAACTTTAACAATCTTTCCTGTCGTAGCTATTGGCACTATGTGGAACGCAGTCGGGATCGATGCATGGCTCGCTGGCAGGAAGTCAAGCCTGGAAGATGCACGGGTTACAGTCATTGATATAATTGACCGTGTGCAGAAAAACGGCGACACGGCATTACGGGAACTCTCACGCCACTATGAGCTTAGTGAAATTGCGGTACCTGATGAAGAGCGTGAAGCAGCCTATGATGATGTCGACACAAAAATTGTCGAGTGTCTTATTGAAGCACATGCACGCATCGAACGCTTCCACGAACTCCAGAAACCAAAGGATCTCTGGCTTCAGGAAATGGAGCCCGGGATCGTTCTCGGGGTAAGGACAACGGCGCTTAACCGAATCGGAATTTATGTCCCCGGAGGGCGTGCCGCCTACCCGTCATCTGCCCTTATGTGTGCGGTACCGGCAAAGGTGGCCGGAGTTCGTGAAATCTGCGCATGTTCCCCGCCTCCCATCAATCCTATGACGCTTGTTGCACTGGATATCGCCGGAGTTACTGAGATTTACCGTTCCGGTGGCGCCCAGGCTGTCGCAGCTATGGCGCTCGGAACAGAAACCATACAGCCGGTGCAGAAAATTGTTGGTCCCGGAAATGTATACGTGACTCTTGCAAAGATGATGTTGCGGGAAAAGGTAGAGATTGATTTTCCGGCAGGTCCAAGTGAGATTGGGATAATCGCGGACTCTACAGCAGATCCCCGCATTGTCGCAGCTGATATCCTTGCACAGGCGGAACATGACCCGAATGCCGCCTGTATCCTGATCACGACCGATAAAAATCTTCCCGGAAAAGTCGGGCAGGAAATTGCAGAACTTCTCAAAAGTGCGCCCCGTAAGGAGATCATCGTCCAGGCACTTAACAATTCAGGGTATACCATTGTCGCAGATATGGAAGAAGCGATCGCTGCATCGGATACGGTCGCCCCGGAACACCTCTCCATCCAGGTTGCAGACCCCCTTTCCGTCGTAATCCGTGTGAAAAACGCAGGTGCCATTTTTGTTGGAAAGTATTCCGCGGTTGCCTGTGGTGATTACGCCGTTGGTACCAATCACGTCCTGCCAACTGCAGGATATTCAAAAATGTATTCAGGACTCGATGTGCAGCATTTCTGCAAGAATGCATCGGTTGAGATGATCGATAAAACCGGTCTTGAAGCGATTGGGGATATTGTAGAAATCATTGCAGACGCAGAAGGGCTGCCCGCCCATGCCCAGTCTGTCAGGATCCGGCGACAGTCTTAGGATAACCGGCAATCCTGCCGGAATCTGTTTTTATCCAGACTCTCTATTTTTTTACCTGCAATTGGGACATGAACATTCCCAGAAGTGCTGCGATTACAAGCGCCAGAACAGGGATGGCAATGGTGGGGGGTGATTCATTTATTGGACCGTCAGATGCGAGAAATTCAACGTCAGTTGATGCATAATCATCGCTTGGATATCTTAACCGGTCGAGAGGGGAACTCACCACGTATACGGTATATATCCCAGGTTTAATCTCACCAAGAATTACAGAAGTATCCCACGTATAAGTCCAGCTGCTATCAGTCAAGTCCACCGGTGCAGTAGTAAACAATCCGCGTCCTGCAGGGATATTAAGATTCTCGAGAGTCACACCCCTGGGATCAAGATCAGGGCCGGTCACAAAGAGATAAACGGCGATCGTTGTAATCCCCGTAACTGTCCCGTTGAGCGTTACAACATCACCGATATGTGCCTGGTGAGGTGATGAAGAGATGGTGAGTGCCGCATCCGCTGATACCGGGGTGGCAAGACCTCCCATCAATGCTGCAGTAATGATCAGGAAGCATAACCATCTCATACCCGTACCTTGTTATTTTGATCCATAAAACAGTATCATGCAAGAAATCAGAAGCTGACTACCATTACTGCCTCTTCTTCTTTTTTCAGCTCACCTTTGAGATGCCCGGTATCGAAATTATAGGTATCTGCGGGATCATAATCCTCATAAAGTTCGCACTTGTCGAGGACATCGACAAATTCTTTCAAGAATATCCGGGGGATGACATCTACCCGCCCACCGAATCGTGTTGTGATCTTTTTAATCATCGCACGGATGAAACGGTGTGAGACCCGCTCCCGGTCCGGTTCAGCATACGCCTGTGCGTAGACATCCAGAACCTTGAGTGCTACCAGCTCGAGTTTCGAGGTATCAAATTTTGAGAGAATGATCTGGGGTTGCCGTGGGTTCCGGTATGCATCTGTCTGCACCACGCTGATCCGATCATAGAGCGGAGGGACTGACCGTATGCCGCGTGAACCATCATACAAGGCCGGGGTTCCGGTGAAGAGGAAGTAGCACCGCGGCATGTCTCCCCGATCGAGTGCATCAATGATCTGCACGAGCGTCTGATAGCCTTTTTCGCGCTGATTGCGCTGGAGTCCCTGTGTTATTTCCATCTCATCTACTGCAATTGCGAGACCCCGATAACCCGCCCCATGGATGATGGAAACGAGCCCGCGAAGAAAAATAAATGCTGTGGTATCATCGATATCGCCCCGGATCCCTGCTTTCTGCTTGAAGTCCCTGCCAATGTTGGGCTCAGCGGAGATCCATCCCAGTGCTGACTGGGCAAGCTGGAATTCACCTGCATTATTTTCCCTGTAATACGTCCGTAATGCTGCAGCGAGGGCAGTATTCACTTCGCTGATACCCGCAAGTGCCGTCTCTATCTCCCGCTCGGTCGCTGCCTCAAGGGCAGAATCTTCAACACCGCTCCCGCTCACAGAAATGAGTCGCTCTTCAATCGAGAAGAGCCAGTTATCGATGATGGTTTTGATAGCATGCTCTTCATCGCTTGTCCTCAGATTTGCACAGATCTGCTGGTATATACCCTTGAGTTTATGGAGTGGCGTGGAAGAGGAGATAACAACATGGGAAGTAACAAATCCCTTGGTGCAAGCAATCTCAAGAGCACGGGCAACAAGAAATGTCTTTCCGCTGCCATACTCACCCCGTATGAATTTTGTATCGCCACCTCCCTGGGCCACATAATCCAGCTGTTTCCCTATGACTCCCTCTTCGACATCGAGCGCTACGGCAATTCGTTCAAGTCCGCTGGCGGGAACCGTGCCCCGTCTCAATGCATTGATAATATTAATGCTTTCAAGCCGGCGCCGGTCAATCTGCTCAGGTTGCGGTATATTCATAGACCTCTCCATCTTCTCCAACACCCTTCTTTTCGATAAGTGATAATCCCTGCATCGCTGCTTTCTGTATCATCTGGTTCATAATCCCAACCACCCGTCGGGTACCGAGCAGTTTGCGCAGCTCCATTTCGCTGGCTTTCCGGTGCGAACGGAGGAATTCAATGATTTTCTGTTCCTGTTCTGTAAGCCCGAGCTGATCCGTAAGTATTTTAGCTGGAGGGAATGCAACTGCACGTTTTTTTGTCTGCAGGGCATTCATTATCGGCCGATCGGCAATTGATCGCTCCTTGCATGCACGGATCATCTGGAGGTAATCCTCGATCCTGATAGCCCGGGTATGCGCCGGTATCACATCCATGCCGCAGAGGCAGTAATACTTGCATGCGGCATAGTCCATCTCTTCCAGTGCACTCGTGGCAGTAATGAAAAAAGCCATTGAAAGCAATTCAAGACCTTCCGAGTTTAATGTGTTTTTACGTCCTTCGAGTTTTTTTATCAGCTGCTCCATCAGGCGTTTCAGTTGGTACATCCCACCCTTTTTATCAAGGATCACTGATGCCACACGTCCGATGTCAGTGCTTTTTTTGACATTTGAAAGGATATAGAGCATCACTTTTTCGCATTCACGTTCCTCGTTGTGTGCCGATAAAAATTTTGCATACTCAAGACCACCGGCTAAAAAGTCAGACCGGTATGCCCGGTAATACCATGACCGTGCTTCAGTCATATTTCCCAGTCCCTCATAGAACCGTGCGGTCTCAAGGAGACTAGCAACATTCACATCTCTGGAAACGATTGTCAGGAATCGACGGCTGGCCTCATCAACAGGCACATGTGCCATCAGGTACTGGCGGTAGTTACTGATGATTAGGGAGAGCACCTCCAGATCATTTTTTGATGTCAGCTCATCGCGGATAAGGTTTTCATAGGCTTCAAGCGCATTTTTTTCATCGCCAAGAGCAGCAAGAAGATCACATTCTATAAGCCGGTATAACGGATCTGATGAATTCGCAAGGAGTGTTTTTGTGGCAGCAAAGGCTTGAGAATAATCTCCCCTGGATTTCAGGAGCAGGATATAATCAAGCAGGATTACTGCATCCGGATCTCCCCGGATATGTGACGCGTATGCATCCAGCGATGCCTGCGTATCGTAACGGGATAGCGTTTCGAGATATTTTCGGTATATCACGGGATCTTTTGTATCGCGGTACATCCTGTATGCCGATTCAGCAGCAGCCCGGAAATTCCGGGTTTTAATCAGTGCATCAACGTATTCATGGGTTTTTACGGCTCCCCCTCCAAGCACGGAATGCGTGGTAAGTGCCTCTTCCGGTTCGCCTATTTCTATCAGGGCCCGCATCAGGTTTTGCACGTCCCCGGATTTTTTCCCCAGCTGTACAAGACGCCTGAGCACGGGAAGAGCACCCCGATAGTCCTTATGCGAGAGCAGATATCCTGCATAGCTCCTTAGAGCGTCCTGATTAGTAGGATCGAGATGAACGGCTGTTGCAAATTCTGCTATTGCCCGCTCATCTTTTCTTGCCTCAAGCACTTTAGCCAGGTAACTATGAACATAAGACGAATCCGGCATCTTTTGGGCGAGGTCCCTGAAGAAAACTTCGGCATCTTCAAGTTTACCCGTATAGTAGAGGTTGGTGGCAGCGAGTACTTCAACAGCTGAATCCCTGCCTTTCTCAAGGATGACATTGCAGATCTGCAGGGATTCCTGATAACGTCCGTCTTCGAAAAGCCTGAATGCTTCTTTTTTTTGTTCTTCAATGGATGCGGGGATCATGATCGTATGATACCAAACCTGGCCGCAAAAAGACCTGACAGCATCCGGATCATATCTCTTTTCTGAACCCGGGAGTCACCTTTATTCTGCCATTCTATAGGGACTTCAATGACATGTAAGCCTTTCCTGTGGAGTCTCCAGAGCAGCTCCACATCAAACTCGAATCCCCGGGAAATCATCATGGGCAATACTGCATCAATTGCTGATTTTTTAAATACCTTTGCACCGCATTGTGTGTCGTGGTAGCGTATTCCGAACAGGATCCTGATGATAAGATTGAAAACCCGGCTCTCGAGCTGGCGCATGATGCTCTGGCGCACCTTAAGAGTCGCTCCTGGTATCCAGCGGGAGCCAATTGCACCATCTGCTGTGGAAAGTGTTAAAAAAAGGCGTTTCATCTCTCTGATACTGGTGGACCCATCAGCGTCAAAGTATCCGACAAGAGGTAACCGGGCATCCCTGAGACCTGCCATCACCCCTCCCCCCTTTCCGAGCCGGTGGTCAAACCGGAGGCAGCGGATGTTCAGATCCGGCCTGGACGCTGCTATCCGATCGACAATGTCCGCTGTTCCATCCTCCCCGTCACAAACAACAATGAGTTCCCCGTCAAAGCCGTAAATTGCATCAAAGAGCGGCTTAATCCGGTTTTCCTCATTATATGCGGGTATAACAAGACTGTATTGTGCCTCGGGTCTGGTTGTCATGATGTGCACTATCTGGTATCGAATGCTGACTGATGCTCAAAACTACCGGTTCAGGAAGACAAAAATCTTCTTCCAGCCATAAACAATATGGATTAGGCAATACGGCAGGCTCATTACAGTACTTTTCGCAGAGTCTCCCCATAACATTACTGGTGCTTACCGAGGTGCCGGGAGAGCAGGGTACCAGGCCGGTATTTCTCTGCCATAGACAAGGCTGTATCACGGAGTGCATTGTGTTCATCAAGGCAACTCTGTGGTGGCGGGGATTTTCTGAGAATTGCCGAAGTGTTCTCGGTGACCTGTATGAGTTCTGTTGCAATGAGGGCATTAAGCCAGATCAAATCGGCCAGCATCTCTTTAATTTCCGTCTCCTTCATATACCATACGTCATTGTGCGGACAATATAAACAGATAGCACTTGTGGGGGTAAAAGACAATCTTAATCCATTTTTATTCTGAAATATGGTATGAAGATAATGTCCTATCTGGAAAAAATCAAAAAAGACGGTAAGGATGCCAATCCTTTTTTTTGCTTTATGGGAATTGACATAGTCTGCGTAGAACCGGGAAAAGCGATACTGAAAATGCAGGTCCGGCCTGATATGCAAAACGGTGTCGGGTGGTTGCAGGGAGGGATCCTTGCGGCGATTGCGGATGAAGCGATGGCGCTTGCCATTTACCCGCTGCTGTCGAAAACTGAAGGGATCGCAACAATTTCCGAATCCACAAGTTTCATCAGGGGTATACAGGAAGGTTTCATTATTGCAGAAGGCCGCGTAATCAGGAAGGGGCGGCGGGTTGCATTCGCTGAGGGTGAGGTCTATAAAGATAACGATGAGAAAGCGTTGCTTTCCCGGACCTCGGCAGCATTTGCTGTGACAACAGATAAAAACTAAAACAGACCTTTTGCAGAACTCCTTTTCTTTTCAGCGATGAATAAAAAATCAGCTCATCTTAATGGAGGTATCTATGGCTGGTTCCATAAACTGCCCCTGGACGTAAAGCAATAATCGAAATACTGCCTTATTCAGAAGTTATCGCATTTGAGGGTGAGCCACAATGGCAGGGATGAACCCACCATAAGCTTTTGTTCATATCCAAAGTGTAAAAAAGGCTAATATTTCTTTACCGCTTTTTTATCAGGACTACTGACAGTAAACCCATAATAGAGAGAGCTGCTATAATTGGCAGGAAGGACGAAGGGGACTGGGCTTTTGTGGGCAGGGTGGCAGGAACCATTGTCGGTATAAGGGTGGTAACGGGAGGCGTCACCGCTGCTGCAGCACTTTGTGCCTGTTTAAGTCCTGCTGCAGCGTATTCGTTAGTGGGGTCGATCCGATATGCCTGGGAATAAGCATCGACTGCATCCTGGTATCGTCCCATCTGGAAAAGAGTATCACCTCTGTTGTTCAGTGCCGGCAGGGATGCATTGTTAATCCGGAGTACCCTGTCATAGGCATTCAGTGCATCCTGATATTTTCCAAGTCTGAAAAAAGCATAGCCTTTATTATACCATAACTTTTCATCATTTTCGTAGATTGCCAGACCTTGATCAATCGTCTGGATTGCAGCGGTGTAATTATTCAGCTGAATCAATGCATACCCTTTGTTCTGGTACGTGTACAAAAGACCGTCTGATTGTCGGAGCATTGTTGTATCTGAAGCAAGGGCATTGTCGAAAGCAACAATGGCTCTGTCATATTCTTTTGTTTCGAGTAAATTTACACCCATATTGTAAAAATCCGTGCCTGCATCCGTCGTTCCATTTTCTGCAGCCATCACCGGCTGGACGAAAACGCCAATCAATACAAGAATCGCCAGAATAAGGACAAATCGTCCGCTTTTCATACCTATTCTGTAGGGTTCCGGCATACATGAATATTACTTTTTTTTTAAAAAAAAAAGTTGGGTACTGAAGATGTGCGTATTATTGAATGGCTGTTTTCTGGAAAAGTAATCAGGATATGGAGTAAAATTTCCGTGTCACCACGATAAGATAACACTAATAGGTATTATGAGCAAAATGTAAAGCAATCGGGGAGATCGTGTGAAGTACATAATTATCACCGGCGGAGTGATGAGTGGATTAGGGAAAGGGATAACCGCAGCTTCTGTCGGGCGCATCCTGAAGAACCGTGGCTACCGGGTAACAGCAGTCAAAATCGATCCGTACCTGAATATTGATGCAGGAACGATGAACCCTGCACAGCACGGGGAGGTATTTGTCCTCAAGGACGGAAGCGAGGTCGATCTTGATCTTGGTAACTACGAACGGTTCCTTGATATCGAACTCACCGCTGGTCATAATATCACCACAGGAAAGGTGTACCGGACTGTTATCGATAAGGAACGCCGGGGCGATTTCCTTGGTGAGACTGTGCAGATCATTCCCCATATTACGGACCAGATAAAAACCTGCATACGGCAGGCTGCAGAACAAGCATTCACTGACGGTGAGAAGGCAGATATCTGTCTTGTTGAAGTTGGCGGTACTGTCGGTGACATAGAAAGCATGCCGTTTTTAGAGGCTATCCGGCAGATGAGAGGAGAACTACCAGCTCATGATTACATTCTCCTGCATGTAACGCTCATTCCCGAGGATACCATGGGGGATCTCAAAACAAAACCCACACAGCACTCGGTAAAGGCGCTCCGGGAGCTCGGACTCCATGCGGAGATTATTGTTGGCAGGAGCGACCGGCCGATCAGTGCACACACAAAACGCAAGATATCCGCTTTCTGCGATCTACCCCAGAATGCAGTTATTTCTGCAGCTACTGTCCCGGATATTTATGAAGTTCCCATGGAGATGGAAAAAGAAGGTATAGCGGAGGTCCTTGCAGCCCATCTCGGGCTTGAAAAACGGGAGGTGGATACCAGCTGGTACCGGCTGGTAACCAAGGAATATACCAGCCGGGTAACCGTTGCCATCGTCAGTAAATACGGTATAGAGGATGTCTATATCAGCATAAAAGAGGCGCTCAAGCATGCAGGAAGGGCACTTTCGACTGAAGTAAAAATCGGGTGGCTGGATGCGGAACGCTACGAGCGCTGCCAGCTCAAGGATTATGACGGGATATTAATACCCGGGGGATTTGGCAAGCGGGGCATCGAGGGAAAGATAGAAGCAATCAGGTTTGCCCGTGAAAATAACATACCCTTTCTCGGGCTTTGTCTGGGATTCCAGCTGGCCGTTGTTGAGTATGCCCGTCATAAACTGAATATTCCTGATGCCACGAGTGAGGAATTTGGCGAGGGTTCACATGTAATCGCTCTTCTTCCGGAGCAGGAGGGACTGCATGAACTTGGTGGTACCATGAGGCTTGGCAATTATATCGCTGATATTCGGGAGGGTACTCTTGCCATGAACCTATACAAAAAGAAGGAGATCACTGAGCGGCATCGTCACCGTTATGAAGTTAATCCGAGGTATATCAAGAATCTGGAAAAAGCAGGATTGATCTTTTCAGCAACCAATAAAAACCGGATGGAGTGCCTTGAACTGTCAGATCACCCTTTCTTCTTTGCTTCTCAGTTCCACCCGGAATTCAAATCCCGCCCGACCCGCGCATCTCCACCATATCTGGGATTTGTTGAAGCATGCAGGGTAAATAAACGGACGAAATGAGGGAACGATACAATGGTCAGTCCGGAAAAATTTATCAGCCAGTCTGTAACAGAAATCAGAACAGCCGCTGGCAATGAAAAAGTGGTTATGGCATTGTCAGGAGGTGTCGACAGCTCGGTCTGCGCCGCTATCGCAGCCCGTGCAATTGGCGAGAACCTCATTCCAATCTATATTGATACCGGCCTGATGCGTAAAGGTGAAACCGATCGGATCAGGACACTATTTGACACTATTCATTTGAGGATTATTGATGCAGGAGATGAATTCATGGAAGCGCTCAGAGGGATCACCGATCCTGAAGCCAAACGCAAGGCAATCGGCGAACGGTTTATCCGGGTCTTTGAGCGGGAGGCCAGAAAAGAAGGGGCAAAGTGCCTTCTGCAGGGTACAATCTATCCGGATCGGATCGAGAGTGAAGGGGGCATCAAGAGTCACCATAACGTCGGAGGCATGCCACTCCATATGGAATTTAAAAAAGTGATTGAACCTATCCGCGATCTCTATAAGGATGAGGTACGGGAAGTAGCGGGAGCCCTTGGCCTGCCAAAAGAAATCCAGCACCGGATGCCGTTTCCGGGTCCGGGTCTTGCTGTGCGGGTAATTGGGGAA
>JAJRBZ010000081.1 GCA_028679185.1 Methanoregula sp.
AGCGCAGTGCCCCGCCTTAACTCAGCTCGGTAGAGTGCGCGGCTGTAGTATGGTTTACCGGTATCGGTAACTGCGCGGCTACCGCGATGTCCCCGGTTCGAATCCGGGAGGCGGGACATTCGTTTCATTAGAGAGCCCAGGTAGTGTAGTGGCCCATCATGTTTGCCTGTCACGCAAACGACTCGGATTCGAATTCCGACCTGGGCGTAATTTTTTATTATTTTTTGTCCGCCATGTCAGATTTTTTTTAAAAATGCTGATAAACAGTCCGGGGAACAGACCAGACAAATAAATATCAGAGCAACACATCCAAACCGTTTTCGCATATCATTCACCTGACACACGAACTTTTATTGGTTGATGATGAACGATGGTGAAACTTTCGGTAAACAGGGATCCCCCAACAATCATGAGCAGTCTTATGATTGCACCAGCATTTCTGCCATATCTTTCTGCCATATCTTTTTCATACCAGACCGACAAGTTTTACCACATAACTTGTCATTGAGTGATATAATGGGCGATCCAGAACTGCGTAATGATGAAGTGATTCTCCTTCGGACTCAGGGAATCTTTGTCAAGTCGATCCCATTTGAAGGCATTCTGACCAACAAACGGATCATCTTAATCGACAGGGCAACAAATCTCCTGCCGCAGAGGGAGATCCCGCTCGTCACAATTAAAAATATTGAACCGGGTGAAAATGCGATCCGCGACCAGACCATAACTCTTTCCGTTTTGGCCAGGACCGGTGAGACACGGCAGATGATCCTCACGTTTTCGCGCCAGACAGGTGGAACCAGGATCAAGGAGCGGAATGAGTGGTTGAGGTTGCTAAAAGAGAATACAGCGTCGACATTTGATAAGGTAGTCCGTAAAGTAGTCCCAGGTCGTGAACAGGCTCCAAAAAAAACCGAACGTGTTGCCCCTCCCCGAATTGAGGTGATTAGTTCACCAATGGTCAAGCATAAGCCGGCCACAATGAAAACCGCGGGAAAGAAAGAGGTTGAAGAATCCTTACCGATAAAGAGGATTATAGAATCCCACCCGGTTCCTGTTCCATCGTCCACCGTTGTAAAAGAGCATGCCGCATCACCACCAGGGTTTGGTACTTATTGTTCTCGGTGTGGAAATCGTGTACCGGAAGGATCGGAATTTTGCAACCGCTGTGGATCCCGGATTGTTGTTCCTGACCTTATATCTGTGACCTCAACAGAGAGGACGCCATCAGGTTTGGCGGTTCCACCAAAACAAGAGATCCCAAAAGAGCAGATATATGACGTATCTTCCAGTGACGCAACTGCATCCGAGTCAGTAGAATATGACTTCCCGGAGACAAATCAGAAACCTGAATTATTGAAAACCGTTATCACAACCTCACAAATCTCTGAACCCACGATCCCCGGGAGACCATCTCGCGCCCCAAAAGGACCAGGGTCCGGATTCAGCTTTAAACTCGGTAAAAAGGAAATTATCGGGATTGTCGTGATCATAGTCATTATTGCAATCGTTTTGGGAGGATTTTTCCTTTATCCGATGATTTCCGGGGAAGGATCGATAACTCCCGGTGACAGCAGTGCGCCCACAGTTATGCCAACGATTACCCTTCCACAAACCCCAAAACCTACAGAAACCGCAACATACCGCCCTCCTCCAGGAAACAGCGCTGCAAAGGTCGGATATTAGGATCCCGAAAGAGACTTTACAACGGAACCGGCATCACCCGGCTATCACAGGAAAAAATCTGTAAAAATCCCTTTTCCCGATATTTTTTGCGTGGGTCAATGTATAATTCTCGAGAATTCTCCAGAATAAAAAGCGTTGAATTCGACATTCAAACTTTAGGTCGCTCTTATAACAGAGTTGTTTCCGAGATACGCTGGAAAGGATTGTACAGGCAGAAGGCTTATGTGAATGAATCCGCTCTCTGGTGTGTTGGTATGGGAGGGTGGCATCATGGGTATCAGACCGGACAACTGATCAACAATCAGAAAAACCCAGAGAACTAATACAAATCCGCACGCTGCTTTAACAGCATAAAAATAATAATTTTAATAATTACTCTTTTTCTGATTTTTCCGGTGGAACTACGATTTTTCTCCCCTTTCTCCATCGATAGATACCATACCCGATCCCACCGACGATAATAAGGGGAAGTAATGTGAACAAGATGATTATGATTGCGTCGATCATGCCAACGAACCCGGCAATGCCGTTGTTAATAGTTGAAACAAAGCTGTGACCGGTTTCACCACCCACGGGTTCGGGTTCCTGGAGGTTAACGGTAATGATAGAGAGGTCGATTCTGTTATCAAGGTATTTCAGTCTGCCTTCAAGACGGTTCAGTTCTGTCTGAACCCGGTCTATCTGCTGCTGAACCAAAATAACATCCTCCACTTTTTCTGCTTTTTTCATAATTTCGTTGTATTGGGCCAACTGGTTCTGGTAAGAGGTTTTCTGTGCCTGGAGGTCGACATATTCCTCAGTTATATCCTGCCCCTGTGTCGAGATCGATTTGACTGTACCGATTGCCTTTATACCAGTAAGCGTGGAATCGAATTCTGATGCAGGAACCCGGATTATCACGGAACCGGATAAACGGTTATTGTAATTTTTCTGAATGTTTGTCGAGGATATGTAACCCCCTTTCTGGGATACAAGGGTTTTTATGGTCTCAACTGACCCCGATACATCATTTACTTCGATAGAAAGGTATGCTGTCCTGATAATCTTCGTATCGCTAATGGCCGTGCCTGTCCCTGATTGGGAGGGGCCGCTCGTTGGCATCGGTAGCTCAGACTGTCTACCGGCATATGCAATATTAGACCCGGATTGTTGTAGTCCACTGTCCTCTATTGATACGACTTCCTGAGCAGGGGATGATTTATCAGAACTTACTGAGTTAATTCCCATGCAACCGGTAGCTGCAACCATGGCGATGCAGACTGCAAGGATTGCGATAATTTTGAAGTTCATACAGCTTTATAATCCTGTGAAATATTTATAGCCGTCGAATACTGCGAATATTTTTGCAGTTATTCTGAACGGGATTTACTGGTTCTTGCGTAATTTTGCTGTATTTGAAGTAATCCCGGAATTCATGGAGTAACACTTCTCTTTCTATGAAGGTTCTCCCGTTTCTATCAGCTGAGTGCAGTTTTCCTTGTTATACCGGACACTTGAAAACGATAAGAAACCCTATTTTCAGAAAAAATTCGTCCATTGGTCATCTGCTGGTTGAATTAGGTTCATTTTTTTTAATACTCTGTGATCGCCCTTAAATAACAATACGGGATATAATTTCATGGTGAAATTATGGTTGATGCAAATGTGCCCGAAAAACCCGAAGGGGCAGAAGGACTTGAGAAAAAAGGTGTTGAGGAACTGGTACATTTACTTCGTGACAGCACTGATCCGATGGTGCGTCAATATGCTGCGTACCTTCTCGGCAAGGCAAAGAATCCCAGAGCCATCCAGCCTCTCATCGAGGCACTGGGTGACTTTGACAAATCGGTCCGCGAACAGGCAACTCTGGCACTCTCAGCAATCGGCAAAGCAGCAATCGAGCCGCTGTCCGCTGTGATGAAAGAGCCTCAATGGGAAACCCGGTATCGCGCTGCTGAAGCACTGGGTAAAATTGCCGATGAAAAAGCGATCAAACCCCTCATCAAGGCTCTGAAGGATAACCGTGACCATGTGCGGTATATGGCAGCAAAGGGGCTGCGGGAAATAGGGAACTCAGAGGCCATAGAGCCAATGATAATCCTGCTGAAAGATGAGAACAGGTATGTCCGGATTATGGCAGTCAGGGCACTTGGTGCTATTGGGGGTCACAATGCGAAGGAAGCACTCAAAAAAGCACTTGAATCAGAAAATGATGAAAAAGTAAAAGAAGCGATTAAAGAGGCGATGAAATAAAAATACTGCAGGTTTTTTATTTTTTTATCAGATAA
Organism: Methanoregula sp.; assembly: GCA_028679185.1. Taxonomy (GTDB): domain Archaea; phylum Halobacteriota; class Methanomicrobia; order Methanomicrobiales; family Methanospirillaceae; genus Methanoregula. The sequence continues at coordinate 3,954 of JAJRBZ010000081.1, forward strand.
AAAATGATTGTACAATCTATTCCCGAATCTTTGAAATCTTTTTATTAATCAGTTAAAATGAGGAAAAAAACATTAAATGAAATACTAAAACATGGTAAAAAAATTATAGAGCATCAATCCATCCATTTTTAAAAATAACCACACCACTGAATTCTTCAATATGCTCTGATCCCTTTTTTTAAAAAATAACAATCCGTATCATTTCCGGACAGAAAAAACAGCAATTTCGTGAAACCTGGCACTAGCGAGTTTGGAGAGGTATGAGCCAGGTGCCGCGGTAAAGAGATGATGTTCGGACTTTTCAGTTATCCGAAACGACGTTCATGGTTTGGCGCATTATCCGCATCCTCCGTATTCCGGGTTGAATTACAGACAGAGAATACAATCAGGAACATGGTCGTAGCGATCCGGCTTGTCCAGAAACTCCCTGAATGTACCAGGAAGTATATGCACCTGCTGCAGCTGAACCGGGGAATTGTGAACTGTAAGCAGTAAATCTCCGTAATCACAAACCTCGCGAAAAGAGGGAATCCTGATGTCTGAAGTATCATTCTGTTGGCTGTAATACTCAATGCAGCTGGAAGTATCCATGAAGATACAATCAGGGACAAAAGAGCCATCCATTTTGCCGTCGATGTTAATCGCTGCGATTAATCTTAATAGCAGTGATTAATAAATGACGAGCTCGGCAATTCTTATTCCGGATAAGAAGCTCACCAATGAAGATGGGCATAGTAATGAGCCGGATCCGTTCAGGAAAAATACTCTCAAATAAATATTAATCTTTCCATATAATTGGCCCAATCTTTTAAATTATCGTACTGGATATATCCCATGATTGCCGTGCTGTACGCAGATAATGAAGAGGGGCTGGACGAACCCGGGAAACTTTTTTTGGAAAAATCCGGTCAGGGTAGTACTGACCCAGAGGTATCGGCTGCAGAAGCACTGCAAAAAATAAAATCATTGTCATTCAATACAATTGGCTCCTATTTCCAGATTCCGGGCATTGATTGGATTGCGTTTTTAAAAATAATCTGTCCTGAATTTCATGAACTTCCCTTCGTCGTTTTCTTTTGTAAAACCAAGGAAGATGTTGCGATTGAAGCAATTGACATCGGAACCGATTTGTTCGTGGTACAGGTCTTTAACCTCACCAACTTCAGGGAAAAGGAAAAAATCCTTGAGCAATCGGAACACTGGTTTTCTGATATCAACAACTACCTCCCGGATGCAACCCGGGCAATTAATCCGACCTGTATAGTTATCGCCAGTAATAAGGCAATTGATGAGATTACCGGAGTTAAAGCATGAGTACAAAGGGTCAACCTCTGCAAAAAACCAGATCATTCTCATACATTCTTTTATTCTATATGGTTCTTCTCGTGCTTTGTATAGTCGGAATTATGGCTGTAAATAATTACATGTATACAAAGAACAATTTGGAACGTGAATCATACCTCCTCCAGGTCCAGACCGAACAAAATATCATTGAGGCGATGCGGCTAAAGAACGGTGTCTGGAATTTCTATGACAAAACCCTTAACAACCAGATGAAAGAGGGATTACTTCTTGTTTTACAGGAATATAACCGGACCGGTAGTGACCCCGGCCGCATGGATCTTGCCGCAGTAAAAACCTCCCTCGGGAAAAATTATGATATTTATATAATCAATGAATCCGGCGTCATAATCGAGACGACATATGCACCGGAACTCGGTCAGGATTTTAAGCGTGTCCTGTATTTTTATGAGTATCTCACAAAAATCAGAAATTCAGAGGGTTTTTTCGCTGATCATATAGTAAGGGATAAACTGGGTGAGGGCATGATGAGAAAATTTGCTTATATGCCTACACCAGACCACCGGTATATACTTGAGCTCGGCTTTGCCAGTGATGCGTTTGATGAATTAACTTTTCAATTAGCTGATGAGGCTAAAATTGAACAGATCGTTTCAGTTAATCCCTATGTTTTGGAAAATTTCACGATATATAATACTATGGGAAGACAGATAAACAACAATGAACTTCCCGATAAATCCGTGCAGGCATACCTGAGTGAAGTCATTAAAAACCGAAGAACCCTTGAAGTTTCTGATCCAGAAAATGCACTGACAATCCGGTATCTCTTTGTCGATTTAAAATTTGATGAATACGGTTCAGATTCAAGCAGGATTGTGGAACTCACATATAATAAGGAATCAATCCAGGCTGCCCTGTTTAATCTGGTCCTTTTTCATCTCCTTATTGGTTTAATCACCATCGGCATCGGGTGCGCAATAGCATTTGTTCTCTCAGAGAGGGTAACCCGGCCAATAAAACAGATTGTTCGGGATGTGAATATTATTGCATCCGGTGATCTTGAACATCGCATCGGTTCGACACAGAGTACAGAGTTTACTATTCTTGAAAACAGCACAAACATGATGGTGGATTCGCTCAAACTTGCTGTTCAGTACATTAAGGATGGCGAAATTCTCCAGAAGGAGATGATCGATCAACTGCCGGTTGCAGTTTTTATGAAAAGTGTAAAGGATGGCAAATATACGTTCTGGAATAAAACAAGTGAACGGATTTTTGATCTGCCTGCATCCGAAGTAATTGGCAGGACCGACCATGAGTTGTTTTCACAGGAAGTGGTTTCTATTATAAATCAGGAGGATAAGGAAGCATGTCTCAATCATATATATATAACCAATAAAAAAATTGTAAACAAATACCTGGGCGAGCGCATCCTCCACCTGATCGTTGTCCCGATTTTGGATTCGAAAAACAATCTCAAATATATACTCGGGATTTGTGAGGATTTCACCGACGAGACACTCAACATGAAAATTGGGCTCCTGTTCAGCATTACTAGGACGGATGTTCTCAATCAGCTGTCGATTATTATGACTTTCCTGGAGCGGGCCCAGCTGAAGATGTCCCGCGAAGCGATGCAGACATTTTTTGACAAGACTGTCGAATCGGTCGAGTCTATCCGGAACCAGATGGCATTTGTCAGATCGCTCGAGGAGATTGGTATACTGTCTCAGAAGTGGCAATCAGTAAAAAAATCGTTTGAGGATGCGGTCAGGTTAGCGTCTTTCTCCAATGTCGACATTCGTATGGAAATGGATGATATTGAACTTTATGCAGATCCTCTCCTCCCATGGATTTTTTATAATCTCCTGATAAATTCGATACGCCATGGGGATCACCAGCTGACAAAAATCCGGCTTTATACAAAAAAATCAGGAGAAAATCTCACCCTGATCTATGAGGATAACGGCAGCGGTATACCGGATAATGAAAAAGAGAAACTATTTGAATTCGGCTATGACAATGGAACCGGTTTTGGCTTGTTTCTTACCCGCGAGATTCTGGGATATTCAGGATTTACGATTATTGAAACAGGTGAACATGGAAAGGGTGAAAGGTTCGAGATTCTCATTCCAAAGGGTAAATACAGGAATCCCAGGTAAAAAGGTGAAATTTTTTTAGGCCAACGATTTGGAAAGCTTCCTGCGATAAAAGAAGTCAGACAGTAAAATAAATAAACAGGATGAATCCTGTACAGAATCAGAAAATGAATTTTAAACATAAACAATGGATGATCCGTAATAATCTCAATCGAACGCTTTTTTTAAAATAAAATTGCCGCTACGTATATCGCAGGATGGGAGAATATCGATCCTGTCTCACTTTAGGGCTCCGGATTATTCTCCAGCACATGACAATAAAAATGCGGGAAAGGGAAATCCATTTAATGCCAAAAAAAAAGAAAACGTGCCTATCTCTGCACCGCACCGAGATTTGCCTGTTCTACAGTCTCTGCATACCGCGCAAGCACACCGGTAAGTAATTTTTTTACCGGTGTCCATTGTTTTTTGCGCTGTTTTAGAACCTTTTCTTTGACTAAAACATCAATTTTTTTCTGGAAAAGATCAATTTTGATCAGGTCGTTTTCCTCAACGAGTGCGATCGGTCCACCTATCGCTGCCTCCGGCGCCACATGGCCAATGCAGGGACCACGCGTTCCCCCGGAAAACCTGCCGTCCGTGATAAGAACCACGTTCGTGTATCCAAATCCCATGAGGGCTGATGTGGGTGAGAGCATTTCAGGCATACCCGGAGACCCACGTGGGCCTTCATACCGTATGATAATTACCTCGCCCTCGTTAATCTCACGGGCGAGGATCGCTTTCATTGCCGTTTGCTCACCATCAAAGACCCGTGCCGGTCCTTCATGTTTCCACATATTTTTTGGCACTGCAGCGCATTTCACTACAGCGCCATCCGGGGCCAGTGAACCAGAAAGAATTTTCAACCCTCCGGCCGGACTTATTGGATCCTGAGTGGATCGTATCACATTCTCATTTTTAACTGTTGCCCTGTCAGCTATCTGCAGGATTTTTTTATCCGATACCGTAGGAGAGTCATCGAGATATTTTTCCAGTCGTTTGAGAACCGCCGGAATACCGCCAGCACGGTATAGTGTCTGCATGGAATGAGGACCGGATGGCTGCATATGGCAGATATGGGGAATGGCGTCCGAAACTGTATTGAAATCCTCCAGCGAAAGCAAGACACCTGCCTCGACAGCAACAGCCATCAGATGGAGAATAGTATTAGTCGATCCTCCAAGTGCCATATCAACCCGGATTGCATTCATGAGGCTCTTTTTTGTAATGATGTCCCTGGGTTTGATTTGCTTTTCGACAAGCGGTATAATGGCCTCCCCCGTTTCCCGTGCAATTCGCAGTTTCCCTGCGTCAACTGCAGGGATTGCAGCACAACCCGGAAGTGACATTCCCATCGCTTCTGTCATGCATGCCATAGTGTTAGCCGTGTAGAGGCCCTGGCAGCTCCCGCAGCCTGGCATTGCACAGCACTCCAGTTCGCATAACTGCGATTCGCTCATTGTGCCTGCCGCGACTTTTCCTACCCCCTCAAAGATATCTATGAGCGACAGGTCTTTTCCTTCCTGATAACCCGAGAGCATCGGACCACCGGTAAGGACAACAGTGGGAATATTGCACCGTGCAGCTGCCATAAGCATACCGGGTACAATTTTATCACAAGTACCAATGCAGACTAATCCATCGAACCGGTGCGCCTGTACCATAAGTTCAACGGAATCCGCGATATTTTCCCGTGAGGGCAGGGAAAACCGCATTCCCTCATGTCCCATTGCAATACCGTCACAGATACCAATTACCCCAAATTCGAATGGAACGCCCCCTCCCGCAGCGATACCCTCATGTACCTTCTCTGCAAGCTGACGCAGGTGAACATGCCCCGGAACAATGGTATTATAAGCGTTGGCAATTCCAATAAACGGGAGCTCCATCTCTTTGTCAGTCACACCGAGCGAACGCAGGAGCGATCGGTTTGGTGCCCGCTGGTATCCGGATTTTATATCATCACTACGCATATATTCTCAACCTGTATCCTGTTGAAAATAGATTCGCATTCCTACAATTTTATGCCTTGTGTGAAAACCTGTCTGAAAAATGGATATGTATTGATCGAATTGTAACATCCCTCTAATTTTTAGAAAAACGACATGCTGCATCAACAAATATCCTGGCAAAAGAATCCGTAAAATATGCATGGGTATAGGTGCCAAGTGCATTGACGGATGAAAGCCCATCTTTTCCAGAGTCGATACCTTTACCTCGTGTCAACCTGAATGCGAATTGCGCATCGCGATCCGGATGCATGCAGGAATAATGAAATTCGTGACCTGTTATGCACTGCGACGGAGGAAGAAAGGATATATTTCCGATACTTTCTCCTTTGACATAACCAAGCGCCTGAATTTTATCTGTCATCTCCACATCTGCAAGGAGAATGCCGCATAATTTATACGTTCTATCAGTAGCAATTTCACGAGTGAGGTACATAAGCCCCCCGCACTCAGCATACACTGGCATGCCTGTATCAACCACAGATTTCAATTCCCTGGTACATTTCGATGTTTCCAGTGAAGGAAGATGAAGCTCAGGATATCCCCCTCCTATATAGAGAGCATCAACATCAGGTACCGGATCATGAAGGGGACTAAAAAAAAGGAGTTCTGCACCAAGAGTACGCAGACGATCCAGATTATCCTGATAATAAAAACAGAATGCAGCATCCAGCGCCACACCTATTGTAGCACCAACACGCCTCCGAAGATCGGGTAAGGAATTCATTTTTTGCGCAGTCATATGGGAAGCTCTGTTTGCACATGCAACAATTGAGTCCAGATCACAATAGTCCTCGATTACCTGTCCCAATCCTGCTATTAGTCCGGTTTCATGTGCCATCATGAGACCAAGATGACGGCTTTCGATGGCAATGTCTTCCCGTTTTGGAATCCAGCCGAAAGAATGGGTAGAAAGAGAACATTTAATCATCTGCTGGTGCCGGATACTCCCCACGCGATTCAGGATTACTCCAGCAATTTCTATTGAGGTATCATAGTCAACGTATCCCTTAATGAGTGCATTAGTACTTCGTGACATCCCTTTTACATCGACTACAAGAATAACCGGCGAATTCAGGAGGCGTGCTACATGAGCGGTGCTTGCGAAATCAGTTCCATCAATACCGTCATAAATGCCCATGACACCTTCAATAACTGCGATATCTGCACCTATCGTTGCCTGTTCAAAAGTCTGGATAACCCCTTCCTCTCCCATCATGAATGGATCAAGATTCCGGGATGGTCGTCCACAGATACGGGTATGATGAGAGGGGTCGATAAAATCGGGACCAACTTTAAAAGGCTGGACGTTCAATCCCCGGCTTGTCAGTGCGGCCATTATGCCATTTGCCACGGTTGTCTTCCCGCAACCGCTGTGGGTGCCGGCGATGCATAGGCAGGGAATCGGAATCATGGCAGCCTCATGGTTTTTGTGTTACCTTCTTATCTTCATCAAGCAGGTTTACTGCAATATGGATTCCACTTTCAAGGCCATAAGCCCCTACCCGTTTAAAGATACGATCAACCATGCTTTCAGTTGTCAGAATCAGGGAATTATTACCCAGCAGTGCCTTGAGAATGCATTTGTCAATAACCCCGTAAGTAAAATCCAGCCGGATCCGCTCAATTTCAGCACGCTGCTTTGCACGACTGCCCATTGCTCCAACCGACAGGCCATGGTTTAGAGAAAGGAATGATGACAATAATCCCTTATCGTTCTGGTCGACGTTGCAGACCATGATTGTACCTGGAATGATGGGATTGTGTTTTCTGTCAAACAGGGTTTCGATGCTATGCATCATATCAAGGACCGTCCTGGGTTTTTTCCCAGGTATGGCAAAACCGCGACTTTGCAATTCAAGATGAAGTTCAAGCAGGGTTGGGAGGGAAAGGTGAGCCATGCGTACGAATTCAGGGTTTCCGAAAGCGACTTCCGGAATGTCTTCCCGAAGGATTTTTCCGCAAATCATCAGGATAGCACGGTCTGCCCACGGGTACGCCAGTTCAACATCATGGGTAGATATGATAACAGTCTTACCATTATGATTCAGCTCATCGAGAAGTTCCATGATATCTTCCGATCCAGAAGGGTCAAGACCGCTTGTCGGCTCATCCAAGACCAGCACATCCGGATCCATTGCAAGTACGCCGGCAATTGCTACCCTCCTCTTCTCACCACCAGAAAGCTGATGTGGCGGGCGGCGGTTGAAACCCTCGAGCCCTACATGGCGGAGTGCCAGCTCAACTGCATTTTTTGTTTCGTTTTCACTATATCCGAGATTAGTAGGACCGAATGCCACGTCCTGATATACAGTCGGTGCGATAATCTGACGATCAGGGTTCTGGAGTACAAAACCAACCCGTTTACGCAACATCCTCAGCGATGCTGTATCGTACCGGACGGGGTTATTATCAAAAAGCATGATTCCCGAATCCGGTCGAATCATACCATTGAACATTGTAAGAAGGGTAGATTTGCCGGCACCGTTGGGTCCGACAAGAGCAATTTTCTCCTTCTTCCTGATATGAAAACTGATACCGCAGATTGCCTCCATACCTCGTGGGTAACGATAGCGGATATCCCGTGCTTCAAGTATGATGCTGCTCATAGGTTTCAACCTAAATTATCGTACTATTTTCCGAAAGGATCACTATTGCCGTCACGAAGGAGAGAAATACCGCTAAGGCGATAAGTGGTTTTGGTTCAACCGGATGATTCTCTCCAAGTAATGCAAATTTTCCGCTATAACAGCGTGCGTCCATAGCCATTATCAGGTCTTCACCGGCATTCCAGCTGGCGATAAAGGCAGCCCCGCACAGGGATGCACATGAATGGATTGATTCTTTTACCGTTGAATACCCAAGGCGCATTACCTGTGCGTGATAGATCTGTACGACCTGATCCATCAGGATGAAAATGGTGCGATAGATAATCATCATGAGATCGATCACAATCTCCGGAACCCGGCACTTCCGAAAGACAATAAAAATATCTGTCATGGGAGTGGTGAGGGCAATAAAGCACAATGCTGACATACCTCCGATAACCCGGCAGAATACAAAAATGCCTTGGTTCAGGCTCTGCCGTGTAACCGACAACGAGATTTGTGGCAGAATGTTCCATTTCCAGAATATATCCGGTCCACCGGAGATGAGGATAATGCCGGCAACACTCATTACCGCAAACCAGATTGGCACAATAAAAAGTTCTGCATAGGTTTTTGCATCTACCCGCGCCAGGAACAGAATGGCACCGCTAAGAGTAATAGCAATAATCAGAGGAGGTATGAAACTCGATGAGAGAAGGCAAAGGAAGATAGATCCGAAACCCGCCGTAATTTTAAGGTATGTGTTAACCTCACGGAGACCGTTCTTCTGAGCAATATCTTCCAGAAGTTCCTCAAACATACGAGTATTCTTCTCCTTTTATACCGATTATGCTTTCTTTTTTGAGCCAATCCAGAATCCAAATACTCCACCCACCAGTATACCCCCGACAGCCGCCTGGATCGCAAAAAGACATGACTCAATCTCTCCACTCGGGGGTTCCCACTGGGGAATCAAAGGCTGGAAATTTTCCTCAGGGATACCGGAAAGTTCTGCGATAAGCCCGGAACCGACATTATCAGAACCGGCAAATTCCGCACCGCTCATGGTTGAACTCGTGTACAGGAATAATGCACAGAATACACCGATAGCAATCACTGCCAGAATTTCAAGCATATACTTGTATGCCATCAGATCTCACTCCGTGCGTCCTTGATCTTCTCCTCAGAAAAAATGCCGAGCCGGATCAGGATATCCGGCTTGAGTGCCACGATATATTTAAACACAAGTGCAAGGACAATGCCTTCGACAATTGCTAGTGGTACCTGCGTAATGGCAAATATTCCCATAAACAGGATGAATGAACTGACAAATCCCCCGGTTTCCGCCGGATATGCCAGTGCCAGTTCAAGCGAAGTTGTTACATACGTGAACATATCAGCAAGAGCGGTAACCAAAAAGACGGTCATATACATATTCAGCGAAGTATCCCGGAGTAACCGGTATACCCCATATCCCACCAATGGTCCAACTATCCCCATCGACACAATATTGGCTCCAAGAACGGAAAGTCCCCCATGGGCAAGGAACAGGCTCTGGAACAGGAGAACAATCGCACAGACTACTGCTGTGATCCATGGCCCGAAGGATATTGTCGAGAGCCCGGTGCCGGTTGGATGCGAACAACTTCCCGTGACAGATGGTAGTTTTAAGGATGAGAGGATGAAGATAAATCCACCTGTCACTCCAAGCAGGGGAAGTGCTTCCCGATCAACACCCAGTACTTTTTTCAGCCGGTATATTCCGAGCAAGAGGCAAGGCAGTGCGATAATCCACCACACAAGACACCATTGCCACGGCAAGAACCCTTCCATAATGTGCATTCTATCATCCTGTTGGTTACTTATGAAAAATTACTTGATTTAAATCTATTTTAGTTGTATGGAAATAATTAAGCAATCCGGTATTTAAGAATTTCTTGTTTTCTGGATTAGTTTTTTCCGGGGAAAAAAAGTCTATTAAACAAAAATTATTTTTTCCGGTAATGATAGGCCAGATAAGCACAACCAATAATTCCTGTGACAATAATCGAGAGGTAGACTGGATTTGAGAAAACTGCAGAAATACCAACCGGTGATCTCACAATTATTTTTACTTTCATTGTGTCAGATATGTAGGTATTATCCAGCGCATCCCGGTACCTTAGCTCAGAATCCAGTCCATACTCCTTAATCGTGGCCGAACGATCAACATTCACTTCGTATGATGCAATTGCAGATTCACCAGGTCTAAGATCTCCCAGAAAAGCAATATCATCGTTGCTCGTGAAAGGATCCACGGCAATAATTCTAGCCTGTGTGCTGTAGATAGTGGTTTCACCGGTATTTTTGTACTCCACATTAATGATTTTTTTATTTCCAGGATTTATTTCTGCAGAGTTTGAAATAACCTCGAAAACCACTTTTCCTCCTACGGGAACTCCCACCGTATCGTTTCTCGAAGTCATAAAATCTCCTTCCTTGTTTTTGTATACTACTTCAATACTCACAGGATAAACCTGGGGCACTGCATCCTTTGATACAGAAACCTTGTATCTGCATTCAACTATACTCCCTGAAAGAAAATCTCCGATATAAATGCTGCTGTCAGTAGGTACTATCGGACTGTTGCTGTTACGAAGAATTTTAACGATTGCTTTTGTGCCATCTTCAGAACCGGTATTTTTTATTTTCATTGTGAGATATCCCTCGGTTCCTACATTCAGATGTTCAGGTGTTACTGATTGCACATCAATCGATACAACGGATTGTATTTTTATGGGAATTTCAAGAGTTTCATTTACTTGTTTGTAGAAGTACTGGATGGAATCAAAACCGAATTGCTCTGCCTGATATAAATAGGTGTAATTAATTGTCAGCGGAAGCATATAAGTGCCCGAATCAGCATCGGAATTAATTTTCATCAAAAAAGTTGCTTTCCGGTTGTCTCCTCCCTGCATATCTCCCAGCATCTGGGAATCAGATTTGATAATGACAGGTGCATTTCCGGTATTGGGAGCTACCGTCAGGAACTTTGCGGTGTTCGGGAGGTCCTCCCTGTTTACAATTCCGGACTGGACAAGTTTAAATTCATTGAGACCGGTATTTTCGATAACAACAGTGAGCTGAACATCGTTTCCCGGATTGAATTCATTAGGTCCGGAGATGTACGCTGATATCTGAGGGCTTCCCTCCATGTATTTTGTTCCCGCTACTACCGGTGAAATAGAATACGCACAAAGAATCAACAAAATGCAGAATAATTTTCCGATGTTTCTCATCAGGTAACTTCCTCACATGATTTACAGGTTTAATTTTTGCATAGTTACAGTTGATAACACATTCTTTCAAATTTGATTTTTTCTTCTTTATCAAATTGTCTTTTGGATCTTGAATAATCGCAAAAATATAAAGGGGACGTGGAATCTTTCCTCTAACCAAAGTAAGTGAAAACCAATTCCTGTTTCTTTTGTAGTACCAGAAACTAATTAAAATGTTTTTACCTATACGAGCTAATGTACATAGAGCATATCTGTTTCAATCTTGCTCTTGCTATTATTGTTATCCTGTTCATAGACCAGAAACATGCAGGGTGGTGCACTGCAGTTATGGTCGTTAGCGGCTGTATACCAGATATTGATGGCATTTTTTCCCTGATCCAGAGTCCACCGGTCTTTACCAGCGGGATCATTCCAAGTATGGCATTTCATTTACGGTATTTCCACAGCATCGGCATTCTCGTTCTGTATGTAATCGTTGTAGCGGGACTGCTCACCTATTTCCAACGTCTGGATTTCCGGAACATTGCACTCTTTGCCGGCGTTGGTTTTGGTGCCCACCTCATTGAGGATGCACTCGTGTATAACCCGTCTTCAGCAGTCTTCTGGCCGGTATCTTCGCAGGAAGTCGGAATCGGATTTTTTTCATCGTACTCGAGGGACTTTTTGGGGATTGCCAATGGAGAGATGCTTGGTATAGGAATCCTTTCCCTCCTGTTCGTCTTGGGGGCAAGAATCTTTTTGGAAAGGATGGAATGGATTTCCCCATTATGGAACAGAAACCCGCTACCGATGGCTCCTTTTCTGGCTATTGCAAAAATATTGGTTGTATTTCGTTCCATGTTCAGGAACCGCTGAATTGGTACATCTGTTTAGTTTTTCCAGCGGATAAATTTACGATACAGACTGTTAAGTGACTCTTTTTTCATGTACGCGTGAATATTAAGCACAAAATAGCTGGCACCAATGATGTTAAAAACCATATCAAAAAATGAATCATAGGCATCCACATAATAGGTTGATCCGGCAATGGCATCGATATTCAGTTCTGCGTACTCCCATGCCAGTGCAAACAGAATGACCGGTACAAAAATTCCAATGGCTACCATAGTGCGGCTGACATTTTTTCCTGTCATACCTGACAGCACCATGATCATGACAAAAAAAACAAACGCGATCGCCATTGATGAGATTAAATGGCCGATCTTGTCATACAGTGGATAGAAAGTGAAATAAAATCCGAAAATGCCTCCAGCGATATGAAGAATAAGTGAAAGGGTAATTAAAAATTTCATCGGCCAGGGGAAGATTACCGGTGTCAAACACTCAGCCAGAGCGGGAAGCAGCGCTATAGTGAGTGCAATGAACCCCCACTGGGCACGGAGGATATCTTCCCTGATAATGAGCCCAAACAGAACGATAAACCCTAGCAATCCCAAAGATATATAATATGCCACATTCCCGTAGTGCCAAGCCAGCAGAGCGTCAATGACATACAAGGGGTTGTCTTCTTCCATAATGCTTTCCTGCAAAACAGACTTTTTCATTCGCACCATGTGGTTTGGACCAGGTTTTGGTTCTGTTCCCTGCCAGATTGAATTCCAAAAGTGCTTCACTGCCCTGATATTTTTCACCAGACATTCACGCAGTTCCAATCTTCTCTGTGGCTTTTAGTCCGAGAATCCTGATAGAGTCTTCTCTCATTCTGAATTTCTGTATCTTGCCCGTTACACCCATCGGGAAATTGTTTCGCTTCATAAGCATCATGGCATGCTTCATAGAACGTCCCAACATAATCTGATACCTTGAACCTTCCCTGAATTATTACTCTCTGTACATCAGACTGTTTGAGGGCATATTCAATCTCCTATATCCGATATGCAGGATTGATATTTACCATTATTGCGCCAATTTTCGCAGTCGCGAACTGAACAACAATCCATTCGGTATGATTTATGGCCCAGATACCTACTAGGTCTCCTTTCTCCACACCATGCCCCATCATACCACGTGACCAGGTTTACCTGCTCAAGAAATTCACGGTAAGTCCAGCGAATATTCTGATGGACTGAGACAATTGCCTTGTTATCCGGGAATTCGTTGCAATGTTGTCCAGCATTTCTCCAATCGACATTCCCAGCAGGGGAAATGTTGATGTTCCGTTTGCATAGCTGCCCTCAACCATCCTTAAATTATGAAAAGAGAACAGAATATATGATTAATGATATATCTTTACCAGTTCGCGCTTATTCTGGCGATTTTTTAAAAGTCATATTATCAAATAATTTTAATTTGACATCACATAACTGGTGCAGGATCTATTTTCATGAGATTCCTGTCTATTCGGAGTATTTTCTTATATAACGATAAAAAGGAAAACTATTAAGTTTATTTAACGCGATTCTATACAGTCAGCTACGGACAAATTTATGTCCCCGCATGACTGAGGGGTTGTGGCCTAGCCCGGAATGGCGACGGGCTCCAGCGGTCTTTGCGTTCTTGTGCTGCAGATGATGAACTATGGGTCTCCTGAAGTGACCTTTCTGAATTGAGTAAGAGAGGGCATCGATTAAATCATGAATGTATCGATGTCTGATGATGACCCGTTGGAGCACTGATGCATGTCGGAGAGACCCGTCGATCGTGAGTTCAAATCTCACCAACCCCACATTTCTTGATCCCGAATCGGGTTTTTTTGAGTCAGGGTTGTCTTGAAGTTCTTTGTTGACGAAAATCTCATTTTATTTACGGGTTTATCCAATCAGCACAATTAAGTCAGGAAATCCTCTTGTTTTCATCTTAAAGTTAATAAATTATATGGCGCTCATGTCGTCGTGATTCAGTTTTTATTGTGAGTGAAATGTTCGTTTGATAAATTTATCATAGCTGACGAACAGATAATAACAACGAACGGAGAGTTCCATGTATCTTGTCGGAGAAGCACTCATAGGTGATGGTGCGGAAGTTGCACACATTGACCTTTTAATAGGGGACAAGGAAGGTCCCATTGGAACCGCATTTGCTCAAGCGGTATCGCAGTTGTCTGCCGGGCACACACCGCTCCTTGCAGTTATCCGCCCTAACCTGCTCACAAAACCCGTGACCCTCGTTATCCCTAAGGTCACGCTCAAGACTATGACACAGGTGAACGAAATGTTCGGCCCGGTTCAGGCTGCAGTCGCAAAAGCTGTTGCTGACTGCGTGGAAGAGGGTGTTTTTTCAGAGGTTGATGTTGAAAAGGTTGTTATTCTCGCATCTGCTTTTGTTCATCCGGATGCAAGCGATTATAACAAGATTTACCGGTTCAACTATGGTGCGACCAAACTTGCGATCCACCGTGCACTGGAAAAGTTCCCTGACGCCAGAACACTTCTCTACGAAAAAGATCGTGCTGCCCATGCAATCATGGGATTCAAGGTAACACGACTCTGGGATCCGCCCTACCTTCAGGTGGCACTTGACCTTGTTGATATGGGAAAGGTTGCATCTGTGATAAAGGAACTCCCTGAAAATGACCATCTCATCATCGAGGCTGGCACCCCGCTCATTAAGAAATTCGGGCTTGGTGTGATTTCCGAGATCAGGAAGATTCGCCCCAATGCATTCATCATTGCGGATATGAAAATTCTGGACACCGGAAACCTTGAAGCGCGAATGGCTGCTGATGCATCATCCGATGCTGTTGTTATATCGGGACTTGCTCCTACACAAACACTCGAGAAAGCAATTGCTGAAGCCCGTAAAGTAGGGATATATTCGGTCGTTGACATGTTAAACGTCCAAAACCCGGTGAAAGTAATCGAGAAACTGAAAGTCAAACCAGATATCGTGGAACTCCACCGTGCAATCGATACCGATGACACCGCCCATGCATGGGGCGATATCACTGCAATCAAAAAAGCGGCTGGCGGTAAAATTCTCGTTGCGACTGCGGGGGGCGTACGGGTAAATATTGTAAAAGATGCACTCAAAGCCGGCGCTGATATTCTTGTCGTTGGGCGTGCAATTACAGCAAGTAAAGAAATCAGGCACGCAGCTGATGAGTTCATTGACAAGCTCGAAAAAGAAGAGATCGATCAGTTCCGTGTGATGACTGACTTTTAATATTTCATTATGTATATTTTTTATTAGATTTAATTATCCATCAAATGCCCGGCCGGGGCGCTCTACTTTTCACGTCTCAACCTCTTTACTAGTTAAATTAATTCTGTTGAATACATCATAACAGCAATTTAAACCTGATAGTCCAATTCCTATTGTGAAATTTTAACAATTCATGTTTGACAAGATTCTTTTTATAGTAAAATAGTCAAAGAAATTTCATAATGTCAAAGAAAATAAAAGGAGTTATTTATTTATTAATTGGATTTTTTTTGGTGATTCTAGTTGTTGAAACAATTTATAGTGTTATTTATCAATCAATATCCCAACAAACAAATCCACATCCAAACGCCCTATACCTTCAAATTATTGCATTTCTGGAACCTAATAATTTGATCATTATTATGTCGATACTATTTTTCGTTGGGATTATGCTTGTTGCACTCTTTGAAGAGTATTAAAAATCCTCTTTTAGTGAATCAAAAAGCATAGAAAAATGAAGCCGAGGCGCTCTACTTTTTAAGTCTTAACCTCTTCTCATTTGATTATTACAGTCGAATAATGATTAATCAATAGAATTACGTTTTACTATTAAGAGTCCCGGCCGAGGCACTTTACTTTTAACGTCTAAATCTCTTCTCAAATTAAATTACATTTCAACATTTCTAATCATTATTCCCAGTTTCATTTTTTGATGTAAAACATTTTTGATCCTGATGTTCAATTGCATCATCAGGAACACGTATTCTGACGGCCCCAAATCCGTCGCAAGTCGGGCAATCATCCCAAAAAATATCAAAACCGACAAGAGAATGAACTTTACCGCCTCTGCATCCTTGATTTGGACAAGGTACCAATTCAAACATATTTTTTTCTTTTTTATTTATTTATATATAAAATTTGTGTTTTAATTTAAATGAGAATAATTGAAATATTCATTTTTTATCGTAATATTTAAGATATTTTTGAATTTTTAATCAGAAATGATAAAAATAAAAAACCCAAAAGAACGCATATAAGAATTGTCAAAAAATTTTATTGAAACATCAACTGTTTGTCATGGTTCAGAGCTGGATGCCCTGATTCATGCATGCTTTCATCATTTCCACCTACAATTGAAATCCCCCGTACTCATCAATACAAACCATCATTCAACCTAAACGCGGTAAAGTACCAAACAGGGAGTACAAACCCCTAAAACCCCATAAACTGCCCGGTTTTCCAATCCGGGCATTTTTAGGAAACCCCGCAAAATGCCCGAATCCCCTCAGAGCGATAATACAGCCTGAAAAACCAAAATAAGCCCATTTTGGCTTTTTTGAAACAGGGATTTTGTGCCCGAATAAATATCACTTAGGCCAAATACCGCAGGAGCAAAAAAGATGCCTCCCAAACTGCAATAGGGTGCACCGGAAGGCATTATAATCTCCAAAAATTACGGCTATTTTAACAAACTGGACGTTTTATGGAGATTTCCAGAAGGGGAATCCCCGCGTCTCAGGTATCCCTTTTGGTAACTTATGCTTAACAGTTGAAGAAGAACGGTTTTTCTTTCAAATATTTTTTAGTGGACTATACCCAAAAATTAAAAAAAATATTATTCAAATAAACGGTAGTTTGGCGCTTCATCCGTAATCAGGATATTGTGGGGGTGGCTTTCTGTCATTCCGGCGTTAGTAATACGGATAAACTTTGCATTTTTCTGCATCTCTGCAATTGTTTTTGAACCCGTGTAGCCCATCGCAGATTTAAGCCCGCCTACGAGCTGATATATTACTTCTGCCACATGACCAACATAGGGCGTGACGCCCTCTACACCTTCGGGCACGAACTTTGTGCTGCCAATATCCTTCTTCTGGAAATATCGATCACTCGACTGCCCCGTGCTCATGACCCCAAGAGATCCCATACCCCGGTATTGCTTGTAACGCCGTCCTTTAATGGTAATTACTTTTCCCGGTGCTTCGTCAGTCCCGGCAAACATGCTGCCCATCATAACAGTATCCGCACCCGCAGCAATTGCTTTTGCTACATCTCCACTGTAACGTACACCGCCATCGGCAATAATGGGAATATTTGCGTCATGGGCAATATCTGCGACATGTGCAATTGCAGTTATCTGGGGAACCCCGGTTCCTGCAACAATACGTGTCGTGCATATAGAACCAGGGCCAATACCGACCTTGATCCCATCGACACCTGCACCGACCAGAGCCTCAGCGGCAGCCGTTGTCGCGATATTACCGGCAATAATTTCCGCTTTCATGCTGCCCTTTATGTCTTTTACTGCTGCGACAACTTTCATGTTATGGCCATGAGCACAATCCACTACAAGTGCATCCACGTGGTTATTGTCAAGCAATTCGGCACGGGAAAAATCAAACGGTCCGACTGCCGCGGCCACCCGGAGATTGCCTTTCGTATCCCGGGTTGCAAGAGGGTACTGGCGTTTTTCAAGAATATCCTGCATCGTTATAATACCAAGAAGTCGGCCCCTGCTATTCACAACAGGCAGGCGTTCTATTTTGTTTGTATACATGATCTCAAGCGCTTTTTCTGCAGTAATATCCTCATCGGCGACAATCGGCTTTTTTGTCATAATGGAAGTGATTTTTTCATCACCGCGTTTGGAGACAATGGCCCGAACATCACGACGGCTGACTATCCCGATTATCTTACCTTTATCCACGACTGGAACCCCACCGATACTGTATTGGTGCATAAGATGCTCGGCATCCGAAACTGTAGCTGTATCCTCAACAAAAAGGACGTCGCGTTCAATCAGTTCTTCCGCCTGTTTAACGAAAATGACTTCCTGAAGTTCATGCTCTGGTGTCATATTGCGGTGAATGACACCGACACCTCCTTCCCGGGCAAGGGCTATTGCCATTGGAGCTTCTGTGACAGTATCCATTGCAGCGGATACAAGGGGAAGGTTCAGTTTGATATCTTTCGTAAATTTTGAGCAGGTATCTGCTTCAGCAGGTTCAAGCCAGGATGACTGGGGTTCTAACAGCACATCATCAAAGGTTAAAGAGATTGGTACATCCAGTTTCTCAATATACATACATCACCTTATCATGGCAAGTGCGATTTTTATAAGGTCTTCTTGGATAGTCGCGTTTCGGTCGCCCCCGCACACCATTCCCCGTACACCAATAATATCCGGGTTGATCCTTTTTAACGCGTCAATATCTTCGAATTTAAACGCACCGGCTAACGCAGTTCTGAGTCCGATTTTTTTGTTTGTTTCGGTAAACAAACGAAGTGTCTCTTCATTCATGAATGCAAATGTACTCTGACGGTCTTTAATACCAGTATCGACCATTGCGATATCAGCGCCGCACTCGGCAGCAATGGGCGCCATCTCAAACGGAGAGATAGAATGCATACGCTGGTAATCCGAGTAGGCAGCAATTACAACGTATTTTTCGGGGAAATCGTCCTTTACTGCCTTAACGACAGCTCCTATCACGTCGCGCGCCTTTTCTTTCCCGTCAAAAGCCAGCCCAATCTTAATATAATCAGCCCCGGCACAGGCCGCTCCATAGGCAGCAAGTGAAGCCCCTCCTGGTTTATAATCAAAGTCACCAACTGCCGCACTCAATGGCTTGGTGGAAAGTGTTTTTATTTCACGTATAACCCAGGGAAAGTTGGCGCCAAGGGAACCCTCTGAAGGTTTTTTAACATCGATTATATCAGCAGAAATGGAACGTTTTGCTTCGTCTATAGTGCTGGGGCTGACCAACAATTGCATAAAGTTTAATGATCTTTTATCCTAATAGTGATTGCGTTCGCCTATGAAATTATTTCTTGCTATGGATTTGCGGCAAAATCTGGTCGTTCACGGCAAATCCGGGCAACGTGAGACCTACAAACCGCTTGACTGGGGATATTCTCCGACGGCCGACCCCCTCCATTTAATCAGAGCCATCAAACCCAGATTTGTTTACATTGCGGATCTCGATCGGATTGAAGGAACCGGTTCGCATGATGCGATTATCCGAAAGTGCGCACAGGAAGTCAGTTGTTGTTATGTTGACCGGGGCTGTCGTTCTCCTTTGGATATGCTACAGGGCGACCACATCGTGAATATTATCGGAACCGAGACCGCAGGCACTGATTTGTCGGTGTATCATGGAGGGATCCTTAGTATCGATATAAAAGATGGCAAGGTCATACCTTCCGGCAAAGCACTGGAAGATGTGTTGGTATCAGCACAGCGCTGGGATTTTGACGGGTGTATATTGCTCAATGTCAGCGCTGTCGGAACACAGCACGGAATTGATCGACGAACATTAAAAAAAATGCGCAGAGCCTATGACCGGCAACTTTTTTATGGAGGCGGGGTGTCTACTGTTAAAGATCTCGAAATCATCAGGGATTCAGGATTTGACGGAGCCATCATCAGCACTTCCTTGCATATGGGAGTAATACCGATTGAATGGATAAGGAGGGGATATTGTTGTTAATTACCCTCGAGGGTATCGATGGGAGCGGGAAGAGTACATTGCACATGGAGTTGCAGGAATTACTTGCAGATCTTGATCCGGTCTTTACCCGTGAACCGGGAGCGACATGGGTTGGAGAGTCAGTACGACGGGCAATTGCAGAACACATTGATCCTGTAACCGAGGCGACTCTCTTTGTTGCTGATCATGCAGCTCATATCGCAAAAATCATCAGACCTGCGCTAGCGGATGGGAAACTGGTAATTTCTGACAGATACAGCGATAGCCGGTACGCCTATCAGGCCGTTACCCTTCAGGGAGTGATTCCAAAACCTGAGGAGTGGCTGCGGGCTATGCATAACGGATGGTCAATAGTACCGGATAAAACTTTCCTGTGTGTGCTGCCTATTGATGCAGCCCTGGCCCGTCTTAAACCCAGCAATGAACGTGAGCATTTCGAGAGGCGCGACATCCTCGAAAAAGTTCAGGATAATTACCTTGAATTCGCCCGTGCAGATCCTTTTCGGTTTATTATTGTCGATGCGATGAAAGAAAAGGATGAGATAGCGATTTTTGTCGCGGATTCGATCAGGCAGATTTTGCGATCGTCACTATCACATCGCCGATTGTGATCACGTCCACCTTTGCCCCTTCTTCAATATAGGAATATTTCGGGGTAAACGAATTTTCAGGTATCCTTACTTCAGAGCCTTCCAGGATGATTGTTTCTGGTGGATTTATCAGTTGTTCAGGAGGAAGCGCTTTTATTGCTGTCATAAAAGCCATAGCCCGGTTACGGAACACCGGTCCTACTACTGCACGGTTAAAATCGATATCACTGATCACCCGATCAAGTTTAGCTGTATCGGTGCGCCAGTGGATATCCGCATTAATAGTGCGCCCGGTATCGCCTTCATCGTTTATCGTGTGCGGTGTATAGATTGTAACTTTTCCAAGCGGAGCATTGAGTGCTCTTCCAGTATCATGTTTATATTTCCGGATTTCTGCTGCTACCTGTACGAGCATGTTCCCCTCAATCCTTGCTGCTTCGTCGTCGTACGTGAAGGAGACCCAGGGCTGCCTGTGGACGCTTGCGTCTCTGTTCAGGGAGGAATAACACTCTTCAGCAAAGTATGGGGTGAATGGTGCGAGCATTTTGCATATCGCTTCAAATGCTGTATGGAGTACAAGGAGAGCACTTTTCCGGGAAGTATCGCCGGCATATAACCTGCCCTTGACCAGCTCTATATAATTATCAGCAAGGGTATCCCACGCGAACTCCCTGATAGTCTTGAGAGCCGTGTCAAACTGATAGCACTCCATCGCTGTACTTACCTGCTGGATCGTGTCTGAAAGACGCACAAGCAGCCACCTGTCGGCAAGTGCGGTAACCGGTGCGTTCTGGTCAAAACCTTCCTTCTTAAGCTGGATCAGGACAAACCTGGCGATGTTCCACATTTTCGTCTGAAACCGGGATGCAGCAATAACATCGTTCCAGTTAAACATAATATCAGAACCTGTTGCAGCCCCCATCGCAGCCCATTGGCGGAGTGCATCAGCGCCATACTTCTGAAGAATTTCTTCAGGCACGATAATATTGCCCCGGCTCTTACTCATCTTGAATCCGTCCTCACCCAGGACCATACCGTTGATGAGAATTTCTTCCCACGGCTTTGAGCCTGTGAGTGCGACGGAACGCAGGATCGTATAAAATGCCCATGTCCGGATGATGTCGTGTCCCTGGGGACGGATCTGGGCAGGGAAGTAAGGAGGTGTCCCGCTGCCATCCCAACCAGTCACATTCAGGACCGAGATAGACGAGTCCATCCATGTATCGAGGACATCAACTTCACCGTCAAATTCCCTGTTCCGGCATTTGAGGCAGGCATACTTTGGCATTACCATTGTTGGATCAACAGGCAGATCCTCGTCAGCCGGTGTCACCATCTCACCGCATTTTTTACAGAACCAGACCGGGATGGGTGTTGCAAAAATCCGCTGCCGCGAGATGCACCAGTCCCATTCCATCTGATCGACCCAGTTTTCCATCCTGAGAAGCATATGCCCGGGATACCATGTAATCTGATGAGCGGCATTCTGTATCTCATCAGGTTTAATTTTCACAAACCACTGGCGTTCTGATAGTATCTCGATTGGGGTCTTGCAACGCCAGCATGTTCCAACGCGTTGTGCAAGTTTTTCCTGGCGTTTCAGGATATTTTTCGATCTCATATCGGCGAGAATTGCATTACGGCATTCGGTTGTATTCATACCTTTGTATTTACCTGCTATCTCAGTCATTTTCCCCTGCCGATCTATCGCCTTGCGCAATCCAAGGTTGTGTTGCTTCCACCAGTGAACATCCTGTTTGTCCCCAAACGTACAAATCATAACAGCACCGGAGCCAAATGCAGGATCAACCGCCTCATCCTTCACAACCGGAACTTCGTGACCAAACAGCGGGACAATCAGCTTGCTGCCTTTTTGGAAATGGTACCTTTCATCTGCCGGGTGCACCGCCACAGCCACGCAGGCAGCAAGGAGCTCGGGCCGGGTAGTTGCAATCTCTATACCATGAAAATCAAAGTAATTGAGCTGAGTCTCCCTCTCATCATATGCAACTTCAGCGAAAGCAATAGCTGTTTCACATCTTGTACAATAATTCACGGGATGCTCGCTCTGGTAGATATAACCGGTCTTAAGCATACGAAGAAACGAGAGCTGCGTCTTGCTGTAGTAATCCGGCATCATTGTAATATATTCGTTACTCCAGTCAATGGAGAAGGCCATCTTGCGGAGTGTGAGCCGCATCTGGATAATGTTTTTTTCAGTAAGTTCACGGCACATTTTCCTGAACTCTTCGCGGGAGACATCATTTTTTGTGATGTGGTTGAGCTCCTCAACTTTCACTTCTGTCGGGAGACCGTGACAGTCCCATCCCTGTGGAAACATCACATTAAACCCTTTCATACGCTTATAGCGGGCTAAAAAGTCGATATAGCACCAGTTTAATGCATTGCCGATATGGAAGTTGCCGGTTGGATAGGGTGGGGGGGTGTCGATCACAAATTGCGGTTTATTTGAATTACTGTCAAAATAATGATCTTCATCGCGCCAGGTGCCGCGCCAGCGCTCCTCCACCTCAGCAAAATCATAATTTTTCGGCAGTTGATCTGAGGATACCATTCGCCAGAAGGTTGGTTGTGAAATAAAATATAGTGATCGTATCCTGTCCTTATAAGATGACAACCTGCTGTCATTTACTGTCAGGTTTGTATTATTTAAAAATATGGACACGATAAAACTCTTTTTGCTTAAAAAACAAATGATTGCTAAATGAAGAAACAACGCGGGCTGGGTTACGCCGCAGGGCTTATAAGCTGTGCCATTCTGGTTGCTCCTTATATCCAGCCTGCTTGGATGATGAGTCTGATTGTTATTCTCTATTCCCTTATTCTATGGCGTTTTTTTGATACAAAATATCTCACGTATTCTTTTTGTATAATTGCCGCTCTCTACGGGGTTATGCTTCTTCCGCTTTTTGTATTCTGCTGTACGCTTGCCATGCTTGTTCTGGGCGAACTGGTCTTCCAGCGTGGTGCTGACGATTTAAACACCTATCTCTATTATATCATCTCAACTGCCTGGGCGGGTGTTCTGGTAATCGCATATCTTGACCAGAAATTTTTCTTAACAGTTATTTTTGGGATAATTGCTGCGGTTCTCTTAAAAACTATCCTGCTCAAATATGAAGACTCCCTGGTTATCGAAGCGATTGGGATCACTATGACGATGTGGCTCATCCGCGAGCTTAATTATCAGGCAGACCTGCTGTTGATTGTGATAGCTGTAATTGTCGGATTTACCTTCAGCTATTTTGCATACCGGGCAAACACCGCTGATCTTTCCGGCCTCTTCTCTGCAGCTCTTATAGGGATTATACTGATGGTCTTTGCTGCCCCACAGGGCACGCAATGGTTCTTAATTATGCTCTCATTCTTCATCCTCGGCTCTGTGGCAACCAAATATAAATTTGAGTATAAAAAAAGAATGGGTGTTGAGCAGAGACAGAGCGGGGCACGGGGGTACCGGAATGTTTTTGCAAATGGGATTGTTGCAGCAGCAGCCGCAGTTCTTTTTGGTGTTTTTCAGATACCGGTTTTTATTGTGATGTATGTCGGTTGTGTAGCAACAGCTGCAGCTGATACTTTGGCAAGTGAGATCGGTGTAACGGGGGGGATTCCCTATATGATTACTACGTTTAAAAAAGTCCCGATTGGCACGAACGGGGGCATTACCCTGACAGGGGAATTTGTCGCACTTCTCGGGGGTTTTGCTGTCTCACTTGTTGCGTTGCTGTTTAATGTAATTACTCCGGAAATGATGATTATATGTTCGCTTGCCGGCTTTGTTGGTACTAATATTGACAGCTTTGTTGGTGCGACACTGGAGAATCGTGGATTTCTGGGAAATGCAGGTACTAATCTATTGGCAACGATTGGCGGCGGGATATTTGCCGTCGTGTTGTATTTGTTCCTGAATTTATAGTATTCAATGTCCTTTCTGACCAGAGGAGAAAAGATACAGGCACGTTTTCCTTTAAAAAACTTATACCGGACCCGAATAATCGTGTTTAAAATTCGTCATTCTTTCAGAATGAATGAATGATTTTTAAGGATTCGGGGAGATTTTAACAGGAAATTATCGCAATGACAAAAGTACAATCAGGAACAAATAGTGTGCTCTCACATTATTCATTTTAAAAGAAAATTGTTTGTTACACATGTTCATACTATACTCCAGTCAGGATGGAAAAGTTGCTTATTCCAACAGGTATTTCCTGAATCCTGCATAAAAAAATGAAGGCTGATTTATTAATATTTGTACCAGCGCCCTTTACTGTCAAATTCTCCTGTAGTCGGCTGTTGAGTGATTGTAGTGGAACGGGTTAGTCTTCTGAAGAAGCAGGACTTGTAGCTGTAAAGAACCGGAAGGAGAATAAAGACTCCGATAAAAAGAACAATTGCCGTGATCCACATGCCACCAGGCCCTATCAATGCAATAAGCTGGTCAGAGTTGAACGCCTGAAGCTGTGTTTCATTGTAACCAGATATTGGTACGAGCTTGTCGTACAGGAAGATTTCCCAGACAATCATCAGTGTGAACATAATCCCGATAATGATGATAGTACAGACAAATAAAAAAACGATGACATCATTGATGTGCGCCATTACCAGCTGGATGCTGCGCCGAATAGAATCAAACACCTTTCGATCTTCAAAAACGGCGGCAGTATCGGAAAAAAAGGTTAAAATTACGGTCGGGATCAAAAAACCAAGAGCAAGGGCGGTCATAATATTGGTATCAGAGGTAAATCCAACGAGGCTCAGGGTGATCATGACCAGGGTAAAGATGAGCATTATGCCAAAAATAATAATGAGCAGTGGCAGGAGTACCCGGAAATAATACTTTATTCCACCTGACAGCAGGGTACTGCTATTACCTTCATTATTCCTGATTGTCACAAGTATTCCCGTTGTGAAAAGGAGGAGGATTAATACGGAGATAACCAATAACCTGCTGGCAAAAAATGGACCGGAAAGATTGAAGGTCAGCAAAAGGGCAGAAGCCAGAAATCCGCCAACTATGCCAGGTATCCAGAGTGATGGTATTCGTTTGAGGAGGATCATAGTTTCTTTGAGTTCTGCGATTGCCATTGTTACCGGTCCCTCGGCATAGCAACTATCTCCCGTACCTGAAGATCAAAGAAACTTGCGGTATGTGCCGGTCGAATGACGCAGACTGTATCCGCACCCTTTGCAGTACCGCCTACCGCAATTACCTCTTCATTGATGGCAATCTCCCCCATGTCAGCAGCCATCAAAACGCACTCTACCGCGACTTTGAGCCCGACAGCAATAGTACGCCGAAGCGCTTCTGCTATCGCTTCAGTTCGCGATCCCCCTCCAACTTTTTGTGAACGTGAAAGAGCCCGTTCGAGACCTGAGAGTGCATGGGTAGTGGTGACTAACCGGACGCCCTGTTTTTGTAATCTGTCTGCAATCTCTTCTGAAAATTCCCACTCCCCGGGTTTGATAAAACCTACGACATGGGTTACCACAACGAGTCCAAGTCCTGACCCGTTCATCATGTCAAAGAAAATCTGAGCAGTCTTACCGGAAGTGCTTGCAACAACTATCGTTTTAATCCTGAGTTCCTTTGCACGTTCGATTGCAAATCGCGCCGCATCAAGGGTATTCTCTTCCCCGGGCTTTTCAAAATAATAGATTTTTTTCTGCGTAAACGTCATAAGTACCTTTTAATAAGCAGGCATGAAAAACTTTGGTTATATTCTGTGCAAGCATGAAAACAAATGATTTTTTCATGTGGACAGAAAAATATCACATCTTCGTGGCAGTTTGAAACCCAAAGGTTCTTCTGACCGGTATCATCAGATTCTCTTAAGACTTAAACGTGGAAATAATTCGAATAATCAATGGAGGAATATACATGATTACTCTGGCCCTTGCGGGTAAACCCAATTGTGGAAAGACGACATTTTTCAAGGCTGCTACTATGGCAAATGTTGAAATTGCCAACTATCCGTTCACGACTATCAATCCAAATTTCGGCGTTGCTTATGTGAAAACGAGATGCCCGTGCCATGACTTACACCTTACATGCGGACATTGCATTGAGGGAAACCGGTTTGTGGCAGTAAACCTGATTGATGTAGCAGGCCTTGTACCTGATGCGCATAAGGGAAAGGGGCTGGGCAACCAGTTCCTCGACAACCTTCGGCAGGCAGATGCAATACTCCATATTGTCGACGCAAGTGGCGGTACCGACAGCGAGGGTAATCCGGTGGGTGTGGGCAATCATGATCCACAAGAAGATATCAAATTCCTGATTTTTGAAATGACCATGTGGGTCCATGGGATTCTCGATAAACACTGGACAAAAATAAGCCGGATGTCTCAGGGTAAGGGAACTGCCATACAACAGGGTATCGCAGATACATTCACCGGTCTTGGGATCACGATGGAAGATGTGCGTGATATTGAGTTAAAACTCAAGATTGATCTCGTCCATGCTACAATAGAGGATCTAATTTCATTATGCGCGGAGATAGTAAAAATTTCAAAACCGATGCTTGTCGTTGGAAACAAGTATGATGAGGCACCTGAAGCGATCTCCTCAAAACTTGCGGAGCAGAAGGTTGCTTTTGCCAGTGCGGCATCGGAAGTTGCCCTCAGGAATGCTGCAGCCGCACATCTGATTCACTATCTTCCTGGCGATCCGGAATTCAGGATTGTTGAGGGAGGATCCCTCTCACCCGCCCAGAAAGCAGGGCTGGCAAAGATCGCAGAAGTTATGAAGAAGTGTAAAGGTACTGGGGTACAGCAGGCAATTAACCGTGCGGTACTGGAACTTCTTGATATGATTGTGGTCTACCCTGTTGAGGACGAAAATCATTACTGCAACAAGAAAGGTGAGGTGCTTCCTGATGCATTCCTGATGAAGAAGGGATCAACACCCCACGATGTTGCGTACCATGTCCATACCGATATAGGAAAGGGATTTTTATATGCCGTGGATGCACGGACCAAAATGCGAATTAAGGAAAATCATACTCTCAAGGATGGAGACATTATTAAGATTGTGAGTGCAGCGAAGTAAATGCGGAGCAGTAGAAGGCAGTAAGACAATTGGCGTCTTTGTGTCAGACAATCCAGCCGCTCTTTGAGGAAATATCCCTTTTTAACGGTTTTTTAACAGGCAAAATACCATTTTTTACCACAAGGTTTTTAAAAGGATAATGTAAACAATGAATTTACCGAGAGAAAAGGTGGGAGGTGGAGTCATGGGTGGAGAAATTTATCAGGCGCAGGTAATCAGGAATTTCTTTGACACTATAACCGGGACCGATAGGAACTTAACCCGGATATATATGTGTGTCATGAGCCTAGCAAAACTCCGTATGGAACCGCCGGAAAAAATGGCGGCTCTGGTTGATCAGCTGCGTAAAAGCAAGATCCAAAAGGAACTGTCGGTCGATATTCTCGATTATATGTGTGATGCAGCAAATACGCTTGAAATGAATATGGTGCAGACAGCGTTCGGCGTCAGGGACATACAACAGGTGGCCCAGGAATTCAGTGGTATCAGCCTGGATACCCTCTGATTTTTTAATTAATTCCTGTCCTTTTTAAAAAAAGCTCACCGAGATCACTTTTTTATTAATTTAATTACAGGGCGATATGTTTCCAGTTACCGTGCCATTACATCAAGATGACCAAGAATGCCTGTATGGTAATAACCAAAAATATGGCAATCCAGGGACCATTGATGTGTAGGCCAAAGTGCTCTATCTCCGGTTATTCCGCAAAATGTTCAGATGGACGAGTTAAATCAAAAATATTTGTTTGCCTGGTCAGTTTTTTAATTGAAGGGTTTAACAAGGCTGTAATCAGCTAATACCCAGATCTTTTTTATACCCGTTTAGTAATCTGATAATAAAATTGCGGTGTTCGGCCATTGCCTCTTCATCTTCCTGAGAAGAAATAACAGCCACACAGTATACCATGACAAGTGCGTTATCCAGTTCAAAGGTCCCGGGAGCTTCGATCTGCGCAGCGGGAAGAATGATAGATATATACTTTCGCTCATTTTCCGAGAATACTACAGATAAATCCGAAGAGAACTGTGCATTTTCTAGATTCTGGGCATTTATACGTATAATCGAGAGTGCTTTTTTTAATGCAACGTTTGCTTCACCCTCATTGATAAGGGAAATTGCCTGTGTACATTCTTTTACTGCATTGGTGTAAAGTCCGAATTTAAAGTTAAGGAATACCGATGCAATCTCGTGTGCAGTTTCAGCAGGGATGCCTGTGAAGTGAGGTCTCAGGCGATTGATATATTCATTAAGAAATCGTTCCATTGTGATAGTTCCTCCAGGTATTAAATTGATGAACCAACTTTTACAGTCAGCCAGAAAACACGGATGATGAAGTTTGCATCATATAGCAATATCAACAACCCGGTTGACAAAAACCCCATCGCCTCCATTATGAGATGGAGTATATTTTGTGCATAAAAGGATATGATATTGCGCTTTTTGTGTCGGATACTGATCCTGCATCTTCTCTGCACAGGATGGTAATGGTGCTGTTTGTAATGGTAATTCCGGTTTGCCGGGGAAAATTAGCATTTAAATCCTCACGAATGAAAGAATCGTGCTTGCAAATTAAATTACTGTTTTGCAGCTGTATCTTATTTCCCCTGTTTGATACCTTTTCATCAGATGTTCCGATAGTTCCATGGAACTTGCGGACATGACCATATCTTAATCCACAGGTGTTCAAGAGTATATCCTTTGGTATCATTGGTTTTTATGACAAAGAAGCACCAATACTTTGCCACCAGTATGGGTGTTGTAGTCTTTTCTGACGTTCACGCAGATTCTGTTGCGATACGTGCACTTGCGACCTGTATACGGACTTCGGTATTCAAACAAATGTTTGGAGAGGTTGATGTACTGGTTAATCTCGGGGATCTTGTCCACAGGGGGGATCGTCCTAAGGAAACCCTGGAGATGATCCATTCCCTCAAACAGGAATATCAACTGGTGTCGGTCCTCGGCAATCATGACCATGCTTTTCTCAACGGACTATTGGTAAGTGGAAGTGATCCGGCAAGTACTTACCGTCATGAGCAGATACGTGGCTCCCCGCTACTTTCCATCTACGATAATATGCCCATGGAATGGTCGAATCGCGGTATGCTTTTTGTCCATGGAGGACCGCTTGATTTAGGCAACCAGACGCTTCGGCTCAAGTGCTGGCAACGGCTCTCATATGATTATGGAGATTCCTTCACCGGTTACCACTATACTGCATCCATGGCGTTTGATGCACTTTCCGCGAGAGGTCTCATACATATGTGCTGTGGACACCAGCACAGGAATATCTGCTGCAGAAAAACAACAGAAGGGATCGAAAAGACCCCTGTTGAGTTTGAACCCCTTCAGGGAATCCCAGTCTCAAAAAAACATGAGGATGAGTGCCAATTTGAGATTGCCAGAATCCCGCTTGATGTTCCAACTTTGCTACGTGTCGGGGGATGTCATGGGGATGAACCCGAGTTTGGTTACACTGATTATTCTTCGTTTTCATTCATCCGAATTATTTCCCATGATTAATAATTTCGCAGTCTTATCATTTATCCGGGTTCTATTCCATCAGTATGGACTGTTGTAAACACTTACAGTTTTCAATTGAGAAACTTTTCACGATACAATGGCAGCCCATTCAAATGAAGATCTCTCCAATTCGCGACGTTTTCAAGCGATGTATATAAAATCAGACAATATTTCATGGATATCTTTATATAATGTAACCACAAAGTGGTAAATATGCCTCGTGCAGGCGAGGGGCGTTCGATCCGGATAGATCCCGAGGTGTATGAGGCGCTTCTCATGTTAAAACGTGGGAATATGACGTTTTCAGATGTAATTGCACAAATGCTCCATGACTGCTATGGATATTCCGACGAGCTTTCTGCAAACCAGAGTGATCTGGATGATTTTATGGAGATAAATACCCGATAATTAAAAAAATCCTGCAGGTCTTCTTGATCTGATTCAAAAAGGTGTGGAATAGAATGGCATATAGATTAAATTGGATGATTTACGAGGATATCGACAATGAAAAGCTTAACTGGCTTGTGGAAAATATTGATGAAATGTTTTCATACGTCGATGAAAATGAAAGTGGCACGTATTGACCAGATTCTTTACGTTACAAGTCTCTTCAGTCCTTCATCCAGTCATCAATCTGAAGTTGCACGCCCTCACCAATAAATTCATCAATTTTTTTATAGAGTTCCTCTTGAAGTACAGGGACTTTTTCCTTGATCTTTTCTTTCCACTCTTCAAGATCTTTTTGTGAATGTATTTCTTTTTCCAACATGTATTCCATTTGCTTCTTTTCCCGTTCAAGTGAATCTATCCTTATAAGAATGGGATCTGATAAAAGCGAGTCTTTTACGCTTTTGCATGCCAACTCCTGCGTTCTGATATCCTTACAGATTGTGAACATATCGGTACAGAACCTTCCGGTATCGGAAAAAATTGCACGCTCTTCTTTATTTTTTAATGCGATATCTCCATCAGCGACCATTCTTTGAACAATCGGACAGGCAATGGTAAGAGCAGAGGATAAATCATTTGTATCAGGTGGTGTGTGATCCGATAACAGACTTATTGCATGTCTGAGAGTAGAAATCTCTGTATTTTGACGCTTTTTTGTGGCAATTTTTTCAGCTTTCCGGAAAACGTGGGAAGCGGTCATTGAAAGAGCAGTGTAGGTATGGGTCTTGTCATCCCGTTTCTTTTCCATCTCAACCAATGCAGATTTTTTTTCGTTGACTTCTTTCATCCTGGCATCTGACGAGCAATCCGTCAATTCTTTTTCAATGTTCGCAATCCGGTTGGTTATTTCAGTGATACGGGTTGATATCCGTCGGTCTTTTTCAAGAGATTTTTCATAATCAATTCTAATGTCCTGAAGCGCGTCGTGAAGAGATTGTATGCTGTTTATCAGAGTTTTCTGTTTCCTGTAGGTTGTCAGTGATGTTGTTATTAGATTGATCTCGCGTCCGATTGAATCGATCCCGGTTTTAACCGCTTTCATTTCATCGGGAAATACCACCTGCAGGTATCGGCCTTGCCCGCGGGTACTATTGAGACAGCCTTTCACACATTCAACGATCGCAGAATAAAAGCCTTCAATATCTTCCGGGAATTCCCTTGAGAGTGATGCATTCATCGCTTTTACAAACAAGGGAAGTGAATTTTTTGCGATGGTTTTAAGTTTTGGGTGGATTGCCGGATCATGTTCAGCATCGGCAATTCCGTTTACAATGTGCTGCAACTGTGCTGTTGCATTCCTGATTTTCTGCACGGGGATATCAGTTTCAGTTTCAAGTGAGGTCCTTAATATTTGTTCATGGTTATTCAACCAGGGGGGGATAGCATCAAATGCAAGAATAATTTTATGAGGATCTTTTCGTTTCAGGATATTTTTGATGAATTTATACATGGGTCTCACCATGATCATTTTGCTGAAGAGAATACATCGTATTTTAGTTTATTGATACTAATCTTGTCTGGAAATCTGGCGAAGCCTTTCCACACCGTCAATCTCTTTAAGTACCTGAACTACCTTGGGGGGCACGAGATTTCTCCATAGTTCTCCGTTAAGCATACGACGCCGGATCTCGGTGCCGCTCAGGGTTTCACGTTCGTACATTTCAGGTGATAATACTTTGATACCTGCTTCTTTGAAAAGCTGTACCACAAGTGGATTTGAAGAGTAGCAGAGATCAAAATGGGGCGTCATTGATTGGACATGGGCAACCCAGAGTGCATTGCGTTTTATATCTTCAATTGGGAGGACATAGAATGGACACCCAAGCGATGCGAGCGCGCAAGTGATCATCAGGACTCGTTCACCGGCAGTAAACGGATTATCGACCATATGCGAGAGCTGGGCGCTTCCGATTCCTATAACAATCTCGTCAACCTCATGGGCAATATGTTCAAGAACCGACTGGTGCCCGTTATGGTAAGGCTGAAATCTCCCAATGTAAAATCCGCGTTTCATGGTTTTTCTCCCATGTTCGCAATACGCGCGGCAAAAGCACCGGCAGTAAAACCGGCATCGATGTTAACAACGGCAATTACGGAGCAGGATTGGAGCATGCTGGCAAGCGCCGCCTCCCCTTCACCCATGTATCCATACCCGGTACTGACCGGGACACCGATAACAGGTTTATCAACAAGACCAGCGACAATAGCGGGGAGGGTTCCTTCCCGTCCAGCACAGACAATAAAGACATGGGCACTGAGCAAAGGTTTGAGTGCCGGGAAGAGCCGGTGTATTCCAGCCGCCCCGACATCATATGCTGTTCGCACCTCGCATCCCATCTCCTCAGCGATGACCTTTGCCTCTTCTGCTACTTTGATATCAGAAGTTCCTGCTGTGATCACCGCTACAATCCCTCCTGTACGTTTTGGTTCAGCTCCTTTTGATAAAACAATGACCTGACCTGCCTCATGGTAATGGACGTTAATACCATTATTTTCTGCAGATTTTTTTATAAGTATTACCTGTTCCGGCTTAACGCGTGTGACTATACAACGCCCTGCTGCTTCTGCATGTCGTATTGCAATCTGGGTAAGATGGCCGGACTCTTTTCCCTCAGCGAGTACGACTTCAGGCATTCCACATCGAATCGATCTTCCGACATCTATACAGGCAAAATTCCCGATATGGTCCATACGTAAGCCTTCAATCTCTTCTGCGGCAGAGTCCAAGGATATCTCGCCATTCCTGTAGCGTATCAGTACTTCTTTTAACGACGGATTTGGGTGCATAATGTAATAATACAGATATGTGATAGCGTATAATAAGTAAGTTCATAGGAATGTCGTACCTTACATATATTGCACTACTTGGTGCTGTAGTCACTGTTTTTCTCTGGCTTCGTGATGCGCGGATCTTTTTCCGTACAGGGCTATCGGGCTACCGGAAAGCAGCATACTGGGGAGTGGTCTATGGTGCCCTTGCAACACTGGGAGTTGCCTTATCAATTTACAATCTGGAGTTACTTGGACTTGGTCTGATTCTTGGTGCGTTATTTTTACAGGGCAGGATCGAACGCGAGAATGTGTGGGGAAGTGAAGGCACGCTCCAGCGGTTTTCCGGGAGTGTGCCTGTCCACAGGGCGAATAAAAAATAACCAAACAAAAAACAGTACTGAATAGGGATTGTTCCAATGCTTCAAAAACCAAGAGGGACACGGGATTTTTTGCCGGATGAGATGGAAGCGCGGCGTATGATCGAGTGGAGCATGCGGGAGGTGGCACGCTGCTGGGGCTACCGGGAGGTCTGCACTCCGGAATTTGAGGATCTTGAGCTCTTTACAATGCGGTCTGGAGAAGGAATCATTGAGGAGATGTATGTCTTTTCCGATAAAGGGGGGCGCAAGCTTGCCCTGCGTCCCGAGATCACCGCATCTGTGATACGGATGTATATCAACGAAGCAAAAGTCGCACCAAAACCGTTACGCTGGTGCTACTTTGCTGACTGTTTCCGTTATGAGCGTCCCCAGAAAGGGCGATACCGCCAGTTCTGGCAGTTCGGGGTGGAGCTTATCGGGGCTGATACAGCGCGTGCCGATGCTGAAGTGATTATGCTTGCAGCTGATATGCTCGATTCTTCAGGAGTTACATACGATTTGAAAGTCGGGCACCTCTCGTTCATGAAGAACCTGCTCAGGGATCTGGAACCTCAGGAACAGCGTAAGGTGATGGCCCACCTGGATAAGAAGGATTTTGACGGGCTGAAAGGTACTCTTGAATCCTTAGACAAACCCGATCTTGACAAGTCCCTTATTGCACTGGTGGAATGTCGAGATCTTGCAGAAGCTTTCGATATTGCCGGTACTATTCCTGAAAAAGATCGTATTTACCAGACTTTAGAAACTCTTGATGCAGCAGATGTGAAATATTCCCTGAATTTTGGAATCGCGCGTGGATTGGATTACTACACTGGAATGGTCTTTGAAGGATTTGCACAGAATCTTGGTGCGGAGAACCAGATCCTGGGAGGAGGTGCGTACCGGCTCGCACATCTTTTTGGTGGTGATGATGTAGCATCCTGCGGATTTGCTATCGGGTTTGACCGTGTTATGGTATCTCTCGGTGAAATACCGGATAAAAAAGATAGTGTTGTTGCCGTTGTCTGCACAAACGAGGGTCGCAAACTTGCACTTGAGGTTGCACGCATTTTTCGAAAAGCCGGTATTCAGTCCGAGATGGATCTGATGGATCGGGGACTGGGTGCCCAGCTTGCCCATGCGTCAAAGTCAGCAGATTTTGCAGTTGTAATTGGTCTGCGCGAAGCAGAATCAGGGACAGTGACCCTCAAGAATCTGCATAGCGGCGAGCAAAAAACACTGGACCCCAGATCAGCTGTTGCCGAGGTGGCATCTCATGGTGCTCGCAGATGAGCTTGCCAAGCAGCAGCGTAGTATCAGTGTCGCAGAATTCTTTGAGAAAAATAAACACCTTCTCGGTTTTGATTCCCCCACCCGCGGGGTTATCACTACTATCAAGGAAGCTGTGGACAACGCACTGGATGCCTGCGAAGAGGCGCAAGTACTCCCGGACATTTTTATAAGCATTAAAAAAATATCAAATGAAATTTTCCGGATAATCGTTGAGGACAACGGTCCTGGTATTGTTCCTGCTCAGGTTCCGTTTGTATTTGGGAAACTTCTCTACGGCTCACGGTTTCATCAGATCCGACAATCACGCGGGCAGCAGGGTATCGGGATATCGGCAGCAGTGCTCTATGCACAGCTTACCAGTGGCATCCCGACGATTGTTATCTCCCGCACAGGACCAAAGGAATCTGCATACAAATGTGAGATCCAGATTAAAATCGAGACAAATGAACCTGATATCGTTTCAGAGCAACCATTTGAGTGGGACCGAATCCATGGGACACGTGTTCAGATCGAATTCAAGAGTACGATGTCAGCCAAAAAGAAGCTGCTCGAATATCTTAAGTATACGTCAATTGTGAATCCCCATGCGAGGTTCCGTGTGGAACTTGATGACGAGGCATTCACGTTTGACCGGGTAAGCCATGAGATAATTACCTGCCCGGTCGCAATCCAGCCTCACCCTCACGGTATCGAATTCGGACAGCTCAAGCGGATGGCAGAAGCGAGTAACGCAAAACTTTCTGATTTCCTCGTTGAATCCTTCAGCCGGGTTGGAAAAAAGATTGCACTGGATATATGTGAACGAGCCGGACTCACGAGTACAGTTAAAGTGAAGGGACTCACTGCTGTTCAGCTGAAGGCACTTCTTGGAGCAATGCAGGCAGTTACTGTTCCGGCACCTCCCACCACCCAATGCCTGTCACCAATTGGTGAAGAATTAATCAGGCGGGGGCTTGATAAGGAGTTCCATATGGACTTTGTCGCGGCACGCACACGCCCAAGCTCTGTTTTCTCCGGTCACCCTTTTATGGTCGAAGCGGCGATCGGCTATGGCGGGAAACTTCCGGTGGAAGGAAATGCTATCGTTCTCAGGTTTGCCAATCGCGTTCCGCTTATGTACCAACAGGGTGCCTGTGCAATTACCTCTTGTATCTCGAATGTTAACTGGAAATCGTACAATATTTCACAGCAAGCCCTTCCCATGGGCCCGATTCTTATCCTCGTTCATGTTGCATCCACCAATGTTCCTTTCACCAGCGAGAGCAAAGATGCGATTGCGAGCATTCCGGAGATTGAAAAGGAGATCGTGCTCGCCCTACAGGACCTTGGACGCGACCTGAAACTCTTTGTGTCCCGAAGGGACAAAAACAAGGTTGCTGAAGACCGGGCCCGTGCTGTGTGCGCGATTATTCCGGAGATTGCAGCAAAAGTGAGTGAAATTGTAGAAAAACCGCTCGTAGATACGTCGCCTATTGAGGGCAAGCTCATGCGCAAACTGATTGCCAAGAAATGGACCCGTGATGGAAAGGTAACTATCGAGCTGAGCAACTATACAACGCATGAAGGTGAGATTGCCATATACGATATATCCTATGATAATGCAACGGATGCATTTCCCAAAGCAGACTTTGTGAGTGAACTGGATGGTCAATTCACGAAAGTCTGGAAAGCTATTATTCCCCCACAGACAGCATGGCAGGTCTCATATACCGGAAAAGGCGGGGGACTGCTCGAAATCCGTGGTATTGATGATAATAAAAAAATGGTGGTGGATCTCGATGTCTAAAGAAGAGCTGGAAAAGAAGTCGATGGCATCGCTGATCAGGATCGCAACCTCCTGGTATGACCAGATGAAGGCAGGGGAAGTCCCCTCCATATCTTTGCCCACCCGTACAAAATACAACATCGAGTTTGACGATACCAGCGAAGTCTGGAAATATGGTGACAGGGAGAGCATGCGCACCGCTGCCTCGGCCAAAAGCGCCACGCACCTGCTCAAGATGGCATACGTGATCGGGTTTGTAAAGCAGCAACTCCTCGAAAATCGCTCATCAACGCTGAGAGAAATGTACTATATTTCTGAAGGATGGAAGCGGGCGAAGTTCGGAGCTCAGGAGGAGAGCAATTTTCTCATTGAAGATCTTGAGATTATCTCGGAAGTCCCTCGCGAAGGTTTCCATCTGCATCCTGAAGAGAATGGTGCATCAATTTATGGCCCGATGAAGATCCGTGAAGAAACCCGCAGGGGGATGCGGGCTATTCATTGCCAGGATGATGTAGGCCAGGCTGGTTATACGATTCCCAACAATGTCGAAAACATTGAATTTGTCGACCATGATGCTAAGTTTGTTATCGCTCTGGAAACAGGTGGTATGTACGACCGGCTGATCGAGAACGGGTTTGACGAGGAGTATAATGCGATCCTTGTTCATTTAAAAGGACAGCCAGCTCGTTCGACGCGGCGAATGCTGAATAAGATAAGCTCCACCTGGAATCTTCCTGTTTTGGTATTCACCGATGGTGATCCATGGTCGTATCGTATCTTTGCATCTGTTGCCTATGGAGCGATCAAGAGTGCCCACATGTCGGAGATGCTGGCAACACCCAAGGCACAGTTTCTGGGCCTGCAGCCAAGCGATATCCGGGATTACAACCTGCCTTCTGATAAACTGACAGAAAAGGACGTTGAAGCATTGAATGCAGAACTGACCGATCCAAGGTTTTCAACAGAGTACTGGAAAAAACAAATTAATCTTCAGATAGAGTTGGGATTGAAGTCAGAACAACAGGCATTTGCGGCACGGGGGCTTGACTTTGTGACAAAGAAGTATTTACCGGCACGGCTGACAGACATGGGGGTCATCTGAATAAACTGTAAATGCCTTTTAATAGATCTTCACCCAGGGAGCATCAGAAATCTCAAATCGGAGAAAAATTCATTTCAGTCAAAATTTTGCCTGACAAATAAGACATTCCCCATTAAACCCGTTATTTCCTCGCGTTGTACTTTAAATCCCTTATCTGCAAGCCATTGCCTGAATTCAGGATAAAGAGGTGCATTTTTATACGTTTCTACGAGGGACACCTCAGTATACACTACCCTGACATTTTTTAATAACTTCAAACCTGATTTAAGGACGTTCAATTCCATTCCCTGTAAATCAAGCCATAATAAATCAATTTGTTGAATCGTATATTTTTGAGCCCATCCATCCAGAGTGATTGTGTCTACATCTATAAACTTATCAAATGTTACATCCGGAAATAATTTTATATGTTCCTGTGGTTTCAGGAGAGAGCTGGAACCGTCTGAAATCCCCCCCGAAATAAATATTCTGGATTTACCTGAATTATCGCTCAAAGCAAAAGGGTAACAGGCAACGTTTTGCTTTTTTTTTGTGGCTTTCAATAGCTGTGAAAACAATTCGGGAACCGGCTCAAATGCATGAACAAAGCCCTTCGGCCAGGTTTTACTGAGTTTTATTGTATCTTTCCCCTTATGTGCCCCTGCTTCGACAATTATCGGATTTTGGGGCAAAAAATTTTTCATATACGAAAGAGGGATAATCCCTTTCCCAAAAAAATGATCAAGGGTTCCCTGAATTCTGAACAATGTTGTTTTAATGGCCAGATTTTTGATCAATGTTCTTTCACCCCATCATATTTGGGTTTCAAGGTAATTATTGATCGTTGATGAAAAGATTAATCGGTAATGGGATTCTCCTCATCGGTAGATTTTTCGCACTCATGATTTAAAGAAGAACCATTATTATTGAACAATTTCAATTTAGTGTGAATTGTAATGAACTCCCTTGTTATTGCAGAAATTCCATCAAAGATTTGGAATTTCACTCCCTATTTTCAGATGCCCGTCGACCGGTCCGGAATGACGGTTTCAGATTATTTGAAACAGAAGAATATTACCTGGAAATTTGGTGATGATCCATCAGCGGATGCAAGGGTCTACAAAGAAGAAAACCTTTCCAACGGATTACTCACGGTCCGGAGATTAAAAAATGAGTTTCAGAAGAGATTTGAAAAAAAGCCCTATATTAACCTGAATGGTGAAGCACAGGAGAATTCGAAAATAGCCTATTTTCTTGCCGATCCCAAAAGAACGATGTCTGTTGCCCCGGGAAAAAAATTTAAACGACTTTTCTTCCCCAGTTTATGGTCTGATCCCCATATTGAGACCTGGGATCAAAGGCTGGACAGAATTTGCTGGATAGGCCGGCCTTTGCCCGAAAGGATCCGGCTGGCAAGGAAAATTGAATCGATGGGTATTGATATTGATATTTACAGTAAAGAACCATGGCCTTTGAAGTCCTGGAAGGGTTATGCAGTCGATGAGATAGAAACATCGCAAAAATACAAGTACCGGATTGTATTTGAAAATAGCATGCGCAATCTCTATCATTCAGAAAAACTTTTCAACAGTATCCGGAGCGGTTGTGTGACATTTTATCTGGCAGATCCTAATCTTGAATTACTACATATGAAGGACACTTATTTTAATTTTACATTAAATAATTTAAATGACCGCAATGAAAAATCAGTAAAGATTTTGGATGGAATTAAGAAATTTATGTTTTCATATGAATGGGAAATTTACTCTTTTAAATCTTTTTTCTCGACAATAATTAATTACTTTCTTACATTTGAAAATTACTGAATTGCCCGGGGGAAAAAAATGATATTATCATATAAATAATCTGATTCGGGCAGATGCGGTATCATTTTGCCTTTTCGAATTTCATACGCATGGTAACCTTCGGACAGAAGATAATTGATGCATTTTTTACTGTTTTCATTTGAAACTTCAACGGTAATTATCGGTTTATAATTCTTGATAACAAACTGAGCACCCAGTAAAACATCATATTCCTCTCCTTCTGCATCGATTTTTAAAAAATTCGGAATAATACCTATTTTCCCTGCATAGCTGTCAAGTGATACTGCTTTTACCCTGACCGTTTTTGCTGTGCTGCTTTTATTATGAGTATGTACGATATTGTTGTAAGCAGAACGTTCGTATCCATAATCATTCATAAGCAACTCTTTGCACTCAGAAAACAATGCACAATTATTTGCTACGATATTATTATTCCCTTTGATGTTGGACCCGAGGATCTGGTAGGTGGACGGGATTGGATCAAAAGAGTGGACTTGCCCACTGTTTCCGACAATTGAAGAGCCAAGAAGGCTGAAATATCCATAGTGAGCTCCCACATCTATCAGGATATCTCCTTCATGAAGGTAATCAAGGAAAACTTTAGTCAATCCTGTTTCAAAATATCCATACGCAGCTATCTTCTGGGAAACCTCTTCAGGAATAATAACATTCATGGATTCATTCCAGAATGTGGTAATCGATATTTCATAAGTTTTTTGAAAAATCCGACTTTTCAGCATCAGATATGCTAGATTTATCATTCTTGCAGGATGTTTTAAGCAATTTATAACCAGCATCTGTTTGTTCTTCAGGTTATTTTGATGGTCCTGCTCATAACCGATAAGTTCCCTTTTAAACAATTTTTTATTCTCTTCAGCACTCAACATTATTCACCTCTGCTCACTAAGATTTAAAACCTTTTTAAGGAGCAAATGAGAAACCGGTGACGGTAAATTGGATAATACCCGTAAAAGAGTTTTCCGAACAATAAAATCCTTTGTTTTACAATTTTTTAATACGGATTTGGCCTTCTCCGGGAATCCGCAAAAAATTAAGCATGCAGCCCTGTAAATCTCTTTTTTATTAACATACTCGTCTAAATACGGAAAAAAATCTCCTGATATCACATCCTTATCCATTATCTTTCGTGCAGTTTTCACAAAAGGTTCCTGCTCAAGCGAAGGTTTACAACATGCTCTGTTTTGAGTATCCCAGTGATATATGGCACCCGGTTCCCAGCTGAAAGCTATTGGATATCTGAGTGCAATCTTACCCCATAGATCGGCATCTTCACCCCACCAGATACCAATTGGGAAACCACACATCTCAATGAAAATTTTTTTAGGTATACATACTGCCGATGTCCAGACCGGATATTCCCCGCGAGCTGCTGATAAGAAATAATTAGGAATTACCCCCTCCCAGGGAGGGGAAGGAATAGCACGGTATTTGGGCCATCTCAATTTCCCGTTTTCATTACAGATTTTATATGCTGTTGTATATGCTCCTGCTTGGGGAAACTTTTGCACCAGTCTGATTATTGTATTAAGATGATTCGGTAACCATTCATCATCTGCATCAAGGAAAGCAATTAAAGACCCATGAGACATTTCGACACCAAAGTTTCTCGCTTCTGAAACCCCTTTGGTTGGTTGCGCAATCAGCTTCAGACGGGAATCATGTATCGACATGACAATATCAGGCCCTTGGTCAGTTGAATGACCATCGACAACAATAATTTCAAAATTTTGATATTCCTGAGTTAAAATTGAATCAATTGCTCTTTTGATATAGGATCCCTTGTTTAATAAAGGGATTATTACAGAAATTTCCAACATATATTAATCACCACATTAGTGCCGAATATACTGAGAGAATTTTTCGGGGTAAATATGCAGTAATCTTAATGTTCTGATACATGATCTCCCCAATTCGAATATCCGGAAGAAAATCCTTACCTGAAATCTTGACACAGGATCTAAATTTTCTCTATACTTTTGAAATAATTTTTTAAGACGTTTGAAGGCAAGATCGTTCTGCATATCCTCATATGTTTTTGTTCCCTCACAGAATAGAAAGTTACCCCAGACTTCATTTATGTACATAACATGTGCAACCTGGACTGCCCGGAGGAGAAAATCAATATCCATTGCATATTCTTCCAGCGTTTCAAAATTACCAATTTTTGCATGCAAAGATTTATGGTAAAAATAGGAAGAAGGATTCACCGGAAAAGGGTTTCCGGAAAGTATCTCTTTGAGATGCAGTTTTGACGGTTTATTTATATAGAGCAATGTACCCTTTTCATTCCACACATTGCAATTACCGACAAGAAGACTCGGTTCTGGCAATCCCCGGAAAATTTCCAAAATCCGGTTAAGTGTGTCCGGTTCATAAAAATCATCTGCATTTAAAAATCCGATAATCTCTCCTTTTGCCATTTGAATTCCTTTATTCATCGCATCGGACTGGCCATTGTCCTTTTCTGAAATCGATCGGATGTGAGTATATCGGTTTGCGAAAGTTTTTATAATATCTACGGTATGGTCGTCTGACCCCCCATCAACAATAATATGTTCAACGTTGGGACAATTTTGCTGAATGATGTTTGAAATACAAGATTGAATATACGCCTCACTATTGAAAACAGGTGTAATTATACTTAACATAATTTTATACTCCTGATACCAATATCGACAATATCAAAGATATTATTGATAATAGCGTTATTGGTTTAACACATTACCATAGACATTTTTCGTGGTTTTGGCCGTTTTTTCCCAGGAAAACATTTTCAAACGTTCGTATCCTTTTCTGATTAAATGTGTCCGAAGGTTATCATCAGAAAGAAGCCGTTCCACAGCATCAGTCAAAGACACAGAATCTTGAGGATCAAAATAGATAGCGGCATCTGCTCCAACTTCAGGAAGTGAACTTGTATTACTTAAAATTGCAGGACAACCACAGGAAAAAGCTTCCAAAACGGTTAATCCAAATCCTTCGTAAAGCGAGGGAAAAATAAAAGCATGTGCATTTTTATA
Organism: Methanoregula sp.; assembly: GCA_028679185.1. GTDB lineage: Archaea > Halobacteriota > Methanomicrobia > Methanomicrobiales > Methanospirillaceae > Methanoregula. The sequence continues at coordinate 46,612 of JAJRBZ010000081.1, forward strand.
CAAATATTTCATTTGGTAATCATTTGTTTGAACATAATGAACTTTATCGATAACATTCAATTTTTGCAGGATCTTTTTTTCATAGGATGTAAATGGTCCCCAACCCGTGCAGTATATGTGAAATTGGCTATATTTCCGTAACAATACTACTACTGACTCAATAAAAAATATAAAATTTTTGTAGCCCGATCGGGTTCCTACAAATAAGAGATAGGAATTACCCACAAGAGCGGGATTTGCATAATTATTAATTTTCTTTTTTTCATTTATACTTTCAAAAGGATTTCCCAGATATATTACTTTGATTCGACCCTGATCAACGTTGGCAAATTTTAAAATGTCTTTTTTGGTATTTTCTGAAATAGCAATAATACAGTTTGCATTTTCAACTAGTTGCTTTTTCCAGACTTTTATTGGATCGTTAGAGGAGAAATAATCCGGGAAAATCTCATGTATCATATCATATACTGTTACTATGTAGGGTTTTTTTTGGAGATGGGTGAGAAAATACGGATCGTAATAAGTCGGGTGAAAGACATCAAAATCCTGTTTTTTTAAAAGTCGTTCTGACTCCCTTTGATTGTTGAAAACATAGTTAAAAGCATTAAAGTGAAATTTTTTCTGGAAATATGAAAAATATGGGTTGTCTGAGAAAAAATTGTTCCGTCTCGACCAGTAGGCATTCAATTGGGAAAACAGGCGTAAATTTTCGTTTTGTGAGTAACAAAGTGCAAGGGTAAAATCAATCGAGGGATCTTTTGAATACTGGTTCATTATTTCACAAAAATATCGTGAAATTCCCCCGTAATTTTGCTGTGTAAATGTCTGGTGATCGTACAGGATTTTCATCTTAAATCCTCATTGTGGAAATCATTAAGCTAACAAATTCTTCATAATCTTTTGTAAAACGCTCTCTTGTGTGATTCTCTCTTGCATAATTCCAGGATTTTTTAGAATTTATTTTTAGATCGGTATCGGACAGACCAGAAATTTCTTTTAGTGCAGAAATAATCTCTTCAGTAGTTGAATCTCTTAGCAATATTCCGAACTCAGAAATATCAACACTCGATTCGTAGCTGATAATTGGAATGAGTCCTGCATGAAGGCAAGTGATTACACTACCTCCTCCGCCCTCTGAACAAGAAGGATATATTAATGCGATATTATTCCTGATGATTTCTAAAAATTGTGAACTATGAACATCAATCGATCCAATCGTCATAATATTTGGAGTCTCGTATAATTCTTTGTAATAGGCCTTTTCAAAATCAGCCTCATGTGATACCGGACCACATACTGTCAGATGATAGTCAGGCAATTCACAAAATGTTTCTATTACAAGGTCAAGACCTTTATGAACCATGCCCCCACCACCAAACCACAAATAGTTCTTCCGGACTTTACCAAAGTCTTTATTCTCAAAAAATGGGAATTGTATGTTTGTAGAAAGGTGAATCGGATATAACGGTTTTTTTGAATAAGCAAATGTTCCTTGCGTAAATGAATTCCCTAAAATCGTCGCACAGTCAGCATATTCTATTCCCATACTCGGTTGAACAGTTCTGCGTGGAATCAAAGTAATATTTTTTCTTTTTTGCAAAGAAAGTAATCTGGAATATTCAGCAGTATTTTGAAATAACCAGTGAGCACCGGTAATATGGAGGATTTTCCGGCAATCCTCCTTCATTAATGGTGCCAATCGTTCCATGTTACTATGAATATCGAGAAAGACCGCATAGTCTTTTTTCGGGATAAAATGATTGTTATTCCAATCTATTATATCGACTGAATACCCTCTATCCAACCAGGCTTGCGCAATATGAGCACATTCCCATTGATTAGTATGACTATGAAGGTACGAATGACTTACGTGAAATCTGAAGGGGTTTGTCAAATAAGATAAGAGCACCGACCCTCGTGATTTTTTTTTCGGAGTTAAGGTAATTACTTCTTTTTTTATTAGCGTATCAAAGACAGTTTTGGATTTGACTGCCCATTCTTTAATTGAATTATACCCCATTTCTCTCCATTATATCTTCTGTTGTTTTACATAATTCTCTTTGCATTAAAAATGCTTGGAGAACCATTATTTAATGTGTTTAAAAATAAATGGTGAAAGAGCCTGTGTATTCTCATCGATTCTATTTGAAATTGAAAACGGACCTTCATAAGAACCAATGATAAAATTCCATTCAACCTGACCGAATTTTTTTATTATTTTATCGAATTCTTCAAAACTCCACTCTCTTAAATGCCAATAATTTTTTGGACTACCATCCTTATTCGTATATTCTGGTCTCCGATTGGGCGTGCTTAAAAATACCCCTTTTCTTGACACACGCAACATTTCTTTGATTAAACGGTTATAATCCTCAACATGCTCTATGACATCAACGCAGGTAACTACATCGAATGTATCATCCGAAAATTGCAAATTATACCCATCAAATATTTTTAAGATTTTTAATCGGGGATTTTTTCCAATTAGTGTGTTGGTACAATAATTTAACACTTTTACGTCAACATCGACGCCATTTACTTCCAAGGATTTTATTGATAAAATATTCAGCCCGTATCCTAAGCCGAATCCTACATCTAAAATTTTTGCATTCTCGTCGATATATTTATTCAATGCGAGAAAATATGCTTCAATCTGGACTGGAACAACTGATCCGACGCCAACAATTGTTGAATATTTTTTAGGATCAGGTCGTAATATTCTGAACCGTGAGTATCCCCAATCCCGTAATGCAGTAAAACTTATTCGCATGTGTGTATTCAACCTTAAGTTTCGATTGAACAGGATCAATAATCAAAGTGATGCCAAAATCCGTTGTTGTTTTAGAATATTACCTAGTTTTTGATTTTCTTATGTGATAAAATAATCCGTGAATTTTTGCAAGGATTGATTCACTTTTTGTTATTTCATCAAAGGACATTTTATCGAGTGCGATATTGGGTATTACATGAAGGGGATGACAAATATTTGTGACATTAAGTTCCTTAACCGGCATGTAGTGAAACTGACCAACATTATCGACATGTGATCCAGTCACTCCGATATTTGAGATGAGGTTATATTTTGGACAGATTGCAAGACCATTATTGATCACACATGCGAATACCCATTGAATGTCCCATGTATCTATCTTGTTGGAATATGCTTTCTGGAACATATCTTGTAAAAAACTGGCAATTTTGGTATGACAATATATATGGTTCAAAAAATTTTGAGAGTTAGAATTTGGCCAATCTGACATTGTAAGATCATACTGTAACCAAGCCCGTTTCCACGTAGCCCATCCCCATATAGGGTAATACCGAGAGAAAAAATAGCTTTCATTCATTTCTATTTTATTAAAGAGATAATTCATTCCCGAGATCATCATAACCCGCTCATCATCGCGATATTTCTCAAGAAGTTTCTGACAGAATGGGAAAAAACTCTGGTCCGGTACGCAATCATCTTCCAGTATTATACCCTCGTCCACATTTGAAAAGAACCAGTCAATCGCAGAACTTATGGCTCGTTTGCATCCAAGGTTTTCATCATGAAAACGAGTGAATACTCTGCAGTCCCAATCAACCTGCTGAATGATATCCCGTGTTTTTTTACAGAGTTCATAATCGGCAGACCGATCCTTGCGTGGTCCATCCGCCGCAATAAATAGTTGTGAAGGTTGCGCTTTTCGGATTTCATTAAAAACCTGCTGGGTAGTATCGGGGCGATTGAAGATAAGGAATAAAATGGGGGTATTCAACAGAGTCATGATTAAAAGATTTTCACTATTATAAATTATCTATATTCTATCCTTACGCAATTATTAAATTTATTCCGTTTAAAATATTCCTCAATTTGCCTATTCTTTCCTCAATAGTATTAATCCATTCCAGAATGTTGGATGCATGTTGCAATATGTTCTTTTATCAAAAATTATTTGATAATTATATTGACTTTGTTTTATGAAATCTAATGTTGCTTGGCGAGGGTCATCCCAATTTGTATCATCAATAAGCACTAGTGCTCCATCTGCGAGAAAGGGTTCAGCAACCTGAAGACCTTTGAATTGATTCTTATAACTGTGTTCACCGTCATAGATATAAAACCCAATCTTCCCTTTTTGAATCTCTAAAAAATATTTTTCATAATCCATATCATAAAAAAAATGGTTTTGGCTTTTTATTATATTAAATCTATTAAAAAATTGCTGCCTTGGCCCGCCAAATTCTGAAAAATTATCTATACCCACACAAATTTTTTCCGGATTGTTAATTATTCCTGCAAGAAATGTGAAGCCATTCCATACTCCGACATTTATGAAGGATTGATTTTTTGGGAGACGGCGTACACCGTAATTAATAATCGCACCTATCGTTAATGTCGATAATCTTGGAATATTTCGTAAGTTAAGGATATTGCTTTTAATCTCACTATCATCCTCGGGGAAAATTGTATTAGCGGTTTCAATTGAATAATTAAACCATTTTTCGAGAAAATTGGAAATATCTGTATAACCCAACGGGAGAGCTGAATCCGGCTGTATATATCGGAATGATATTCTTGAAACAAATTCTTCAAATTCCATTAAAATTCACCCGTTTTTGAAACAATGAGATCAATCTTTTTGTTTTTATTACATTATTAACTTTCAATTGATTGATGGATAAAATGGGGAGACTCATTTATACTGATCCCTTAGGCCATTGAACTCCAAGATTGGAACATAGTTCTCGAATTTCATTAAAAATTTTCCTGTCCAGATAAAATAAAACGAGTACGTAAATCAATGCTCCGATAATAACCAATGCTAACACGGATACTACATGAGTAAGGTTAAGGAGGAAATGGATAACCCCAAGAAAAATACCCATAATCCCTGAAGCATAGATAATATTTTTTATTGAATCATATTCGAATTTTACTGAAATGACGCGGGAAAGGAGAGTGATTGTACCAAGCGCATTGAGGGTCATTGCGATGAGTGTTGCCATAGCAGCTCCGGTGATTCCAATAACTGGGATAAAGGCGAGGTTAAGAAGGATGTTTACGAGGGATGCAAAAGCGGTTATCCAGAAGGCATCTTTGGGTCGGTTTAGTGCGGACAGGCTCATAGTTCCAAGGCACATGAAGACATTAACGATCTGCACAAGTAAGAGTAAAAAAAGAGCATATGTTCCGTCAACAAAGGAGGCCCCATAAAGGTAATACAAGAGACGCTCCCCTAAAATCCAACCGCCGATACATGTTGGTATTGCAAGAAGAAGGGAATAGGTACAAGCCCGCGCCAAGGAATTTTCAATTTCTGTAATCTGACCTTGAGCTCCCCAGCTGCTGATCTTTGGATAAAGAACTGTGTGGAAAGCTAATGTTGTAAACGTAGCAACAGAAGTAAGCTGAAAAGCTGTACGATAAACTCCAACATCAGCATTACTCAAGAAAAATCCAATGAGAATTGTATCAGCATAGCTAAATACGAGTGAGCCACTTGTGGTAAGGAAAATCCAGAACGAAAATCCAAAGAGGTTTTTCAGATGTGATATCTTGAACCGGACGAATTTAAGATCAAGATACCTTGAATTTGCAATACCCGCAGCAATAAATCCTCCAACAAATCCTCCAGCAAGTCCTGCAGCACCAAAACCAAGAAAGACACCTGTTATTTGAAAAATAGTTCGCAAAATTCCATCTAATAATCCACTAATCTGAAATACCCCTACCTTTCCTGTGCCGTATACCCCGATTCCAATATTACCTGAAAAGAATGAAACAATAATCACTAATAGTAGCCAAAAAAAAACTCCCGATGATGTGATATCTTTAAGATAAGGTTGAAGAAAGAGGAGTGCAGTGACAGTTACTGCAAGAAGTAAAATCCTGATAAATACAAATGCTGAAAAATATTCGTCCGGTTCTTTCCCCTCTGATATCCGCTTTACTGCCGCTGAGCCGAATCCCCCTTCACCTAACAGATTGAAAATCCCAAAATATGCAAGGAACAGGAAGTACGCCCCGAGAGGGGCTGGTCCTAATGAATGAGCGAAATATATCGTTGAAAGAAATCCTAGCCCGGTCAATACAATCGTTGAAACAAGGGTAATTAAACTCTGGCGCTGGATGGAACTGATACTCATTAATCGAGAGATAAAAAGGGAATCGGAAAGCACATAGAAAGATTGTTGAGAAAATTGTTAAGGATTTCGTGATATATCAAACATATTCATTTATTCAAAAAATATTGAATGTATTGGTATTGTATAATAAAAAGCATTCATAGCAAAAGATCTGTTGAAACCTAGTTATATCATTGAATCTATTGCTTTTTAATCTAAAGTTCCCTTATTCTTTGAGTTGGATTACTCCACTCCAGAATTCATAAATTGGATCGTCTTTTTCAATCCGGTTTCCAGGTCCACTTTCGGTGACCAATTAAGTAAATCCTGTGCTTTTTTAATAATAGGACATCTGCGATGGGGATCATCCTGCGGGAGAGGGAAATATTGAAGTTTTGACGTTGAACAGGTAATTTTTTTAATAATAAAAGCAAGATCTGTGATGGATAGTTCATTCGGGTTACCAATATTGATCACCTCTCCTTTTAAGCCATCTTTTGCAATAAATCGGAGCAATCCTTCGATCTGATCTGTTACATAACAGAAACTGCGGGTCTGTGATCCATCTCCGAATATTGTGATAGGCTCATTACGAAGTGCCTGGATAATAAACCGCGGAACCACACGACCATAGTAGCCGTCAGCTCTCATTCGGGGTCCATATGTATTGAATATCCGTACAATTCTGACATCCAACCCATGTTGACGCATATATGCCATGCACGTTGCTTCACCGGCACGTTTTGCCTCATCGTAACATCCCCGGATTCC
>JAJRBZ010000082.1 GCA_028679185.1 Methanoregula sp.
GAGTACGTATGGAGGTACAATCACAGAAATGAAAATGATAATGTTAAAGTAAAACATATCATCAAGCTACTTGAACACGAGGGTTAGTCGCTAGAATGTGACTATACCCAAAAGAAATAAGGCAGGTTGAATCTTTTGATTTTTTTTGTGGAACCTGAAAAAGAAAATGCAGAATCAAAGGGTCTGTTACAATACGAGATAATATTTGCATGATTCAGATGCAAATCTGATATTACAAATACTGATTTTGTGGAATGGTGTTTAGATTGGGTTAATTCCATTCCACTAGATATGCGATACTCTTTCTGCGTCAAGGCGTTTGTTGTATAAGATGGGTAACATACTTTTTAACCCTCCTCATGCTTATCAAAAGCCCCCCGATGCTGCTGTCCTCAAGCATCGATGATACCTCATGAAAAAAGCCCGGCAGAATGCATCAGATTTTGATACGATTCTGCACATGCTCCTTGATAAGGGTGCCTGGTGCCTTTTGAAGAATTTAAACCGGAATATTCACGTGCTCTGCACTTTATGGAGCCGGTTGATGCCGATGACACTTCGTTTCTTGCGGTTGGCCTGGCACTTCATCAGGATGGTATCTGGACAGAAAACCAGCACTTTCCCCGTCAGGATCTCATGAAAGTATTTCATACGAGCGATCTTATTCAGCTCATTTAAAAAAGAATGAAAGAGGTGAGCCGGGGACTGAAACGAAGGCTCACCCCCCATCCCCGTGATAATCCCCCTGAATGGTAGTCGGGTCCAATACTTTGTCAGGTTTTGCTATTATGTTCCTTTAGTGATGGTCATTTAGCCCCGAGCTTTCCCCTTCACGCTCCGGGCAAACTCCTCCGCATTCCTGAGGTCTTCGGCATTGGGTCTGCCCTTGTTCAGACCTCCAAAGAACCGGAGAAAACTGTTCGTGTTCCACCCTGCACACCCGAATTCCCCGATGATCGTGTACCCTTTCGCCTGGAGCTTTTCCCGGATCTGCGCGTGGTTGCTCTCGACAAATTTCCTGTCTGCAAAAGCGGCCGGTGCCCCATAGGTCGAGAAGAGGAAGGCTTTCTTTCCCGCAGCGTTCGGCAGCCGGTCGGCAAGGTCAAGGACAGATGGGTCGAATGTTGCGCTGTAGATCCCCGAGCCGAAGCCGACCAGGTCGTACTCGGCGATCTCTTCGGGCCTGACCTGCTGCGGTGTTTTGACCTCGGCACCAAGCGCTTTTGCACAGGCGTTCGCGATCTTCTCTGTATTGTTATGATGGTAGGAGAATACAATCACCAGAGATTTCACCTGCGGCGATTCTTTGAGATTATCTCCATTCTTTTCCATTTTTTTCACCTTCCTTTTCATCCTGTCCCACGGTTATCACAACATTTCCTTTCTTGTGCCCGGATTCAACATACCGGTGTGCCTCGACAATCTGTTCCAGCGGATAGCACCTGTCTATGACCGGTCTTATCTCTCCCGCCTCCATCAGCTCTTTGAGTGAAATCAAATTTTCAACAGGTATCTTTGGCGTTTCATCATCGACTGACAGGTATTTCCCATTCGGAGTAAGTGCATTTTTACACTGTAATTTCAGTTGTGAGCTTTTTCTTTTTCCAACGGCATCAAAGACAAGATCATACAGCTCTCCTCTTTTTAAAAAATCCTCTTTTGTGTAATCAATGAGCTTATCAGCTCCCAGAGATTTCACCAGTTCCAAATTCGAGGTACTGCAGACCCCGGTAACTTCTGCCCCAAAGTACCTGGCAAGCTGTACCGCAAAAGTACCTACCCCTCCGGAAGCTCCATAGATGAGAACTTTTTGTCCTTTCCGGATATTTCCTTTCTTGAGAAAATACAATGCTAACGTTCCCCGGGAAGGAACGGCAGCGGCTTCCTCACAGGTTACATTGCACGGTTTTAATGCCATAATACTGTCTTGTGGCATACACAATCCATCTTCATGCAGACAAGTGTACTCGGCATAAGCACCAAAACGCTTTCCCGTAAATGCAAAAACCTGGTCACCTTTTTTAAATAGTTTTACATCTTTGCCTGTTGCTTCTATCTCTCCGGCCAGCTCCAGCCCCAGTACAGGGTTTCTGGGTCTTCTGAAACCAACGAATATTCGCATGGGGATCCAGAGCAGGATAGTTACTTTACCACTTCGAACGAGACAGTCCGAGACTGTTACGGATGTTGCATAAATTTTTATCAGTACTTCATTGTCCCTGCAAACAGGTTTTTCCACCTCTTTGAGCTGAAGAACTTCCGGTGGCCCGTATTGTGTGCATACAATTGCTTTCATAGGTATTCCTCCAAGATTGATTTTCGAGTTCTTGGATCTTTGCCTAGTCCATGGTAGGATAAAGGTCACATTCGAATAAAAATCAAACTAAAAAGAGGTGAAGAATCAAAAAAATCTCAAAACTTACCCCCCTATCCCCGTAATAATCCTAACAACCTGATGAGCTGTCACCGGATCCACAACACGAGCCGGCACCAGCCCCTGCCATCGCGACGAAAAGCGTCCAGAACACTTTCTTGACCTGCTCATTCTTTCCTTGTCCATACCTGTGCCAGCAGTTGTTCAACCCGGACAGAAGACAGTACAGGCCTGTGCCCCGTATCATGAACTCACCATATCAAAAGAATTCAGCGTCGTTCGGATAACACACAGACTGCACAATGCGGACCATACTTGCCGCTGACTTTGATGGTTTTTAATTCCCGGATTGTGAAATACGGGGAAATAAGCTCCCGTAGTTCGGATTCTGATGAGAAATAGAGTGTTGTCCCTATCTGGGTCTTCCGGTATTTTCCACTTCCGCCAAACTGGGGGTCTTTTTCACTGAAACAAACGGAAAAGTAGATTGCATCGGGCCTGAGGATTTTATACACATTTTTAATATAGGTCTCTCGGTCTTCCGGGAATATATGATGCAGGAATTCCCAGTCAAAGGCAAAATCAAACATGTCAGTCACTTCATGCAGATCGCCGAGGAGATCCGCGACAATAAACCTGCAACGGACCCCCCGTTTTGTTGCATTTTCTCCTGCGATTTTTATTGCAGAAGGAGAACTGTCGACACCGGTTACATCAAACCCAAGACCTGCGAGGTATATTGCATAGTTGCCTGCACCGCATCCGAGATCAATTGTCCTGCATGGCCGGACTTTCTCGTCCTGTACAAGTTCGACAAGCGCATCCGGAGGGGTCTCACTATTCCAGGGGATTTTATCCAGCGGTACTTTTTTGTAAATCCCGTCGACATCGAAATATTTCATACATGTCACTCAGATGGAATAATCAACCGGGGGCAGTCTTGAATTTTTCCCCATTTTGCAATTACAGGGTGGAAAAATCCGGCGAAAATACTGCATGAGAACTGCGTTTGGCACATAGAGTGCCGGCAGGAAAAGATTTATGGTGCCAAACCCGGTATCAGTTCCGTGCAGGAGGTTTGGAACGATGGAAACCATGATTGGAAAAGTGATCCATTACTACCCGAAGATCGGTGTCGCCGCGGTCGTCCTCGAGGGGCACATCGAGAAAGGGGATACCATCCATATCAGCGGGCCGCACGAGGACTTCTACCAGCCCGTAACATCGATGGAGATCGAGCACCATCCCATTACAGAGGCAGACAAGGGACAGGACATCGGCATCAGGGTGATCCACCGGGTCCATGACGGTGACAGCGTTTTCCGGGCTACATGAAGGCGGGCCGGACGGAGGATCGCTGGAGGTCATCTGCAGCCCGATTACCAGCCGCGGACAGGTTAAAACCGGATTCGGTGACATGCGGACCCTCCTGATCCGGTCTGTGCATTGAACCTGGCAACGGCTGCTGCCTGAACGCATCGGCAACCATTATCCACCTGACGGAAGAATAGTGGATGGGAACTGAATGGATGACCTGACAACTGAAGGCGAACCATGTGAGCAGTGCGGACTCTGCTGCCGGATCTTCGGCCCCGGTATTGCACCAACAGTATCGAATGTGTACGTCTGGATGGAACAGGGGCGAACCGATATCCTGCGCTGGTTTGTCGCGTTCATGGAGAAAAGCACACCAGTAAACTGTGTCGACCTCCTGACCGAAGACCTCGGAAATATTGTCTCTGTGGAGATGCGCCATCCCGACACCGGTGAGTACGTCACGGTCTGCCCGTTCCTGCGCCGTGTAAAAAAAGAGCGGTACCTCTGCGGGATCCATCAGGTGAAACCCGAGATGTGTTGCACCTACCAGCCGTGGATCTGGGGCGAGACGTACTTCAACCGGTGCAGAGCTCTTAAAAAAACCGACCGGAACAGCAGAAGGCAGCCCTGATTCAGAAGCATATATCCACTGACAAGATGCTGCGTGGGGACGTGCAGTTTATCCCCCGAATCGGCTTCTCTACCAATGCTAAAGAACGTGTTCAATTATTCGTAGTACTTTTGGGAAACAGGATACCTGTGCTCTACGTTTCATGAGAAATATACCCATGTACACATGACAGGGCAATGCTGAACCGGGCTGAATATAAAATTCGCGAACAGATCCGGTAGTATGGATGCCTTTATTTACCGGAAAGAATATCATGTCAGCTGAACCGGTTCCCGATCGGGCCGGAACTGGGAGGCAGGAACAATGAGCAGGATTGCAGTGATCATCACCGATATGTTTCAGGACGTGGAATACCAGCAACCCGCGGAAGCATTCCAGAAAGCGGGGCACGAGCTCGTGCACGTGGGGCTCAGGGCTGGATCACAGGTAAAAGGGGAGCACGGTGCCGTAGTAAAAATCGACAGGGCGGTCCGCGACGTTTCGGCTGATGACTTTGACGCCCTCTTCATTCCGGGCGGCTACTCTCCTGACAAACTCCGGATCGACACTGACGCCGTAAGGTTTGCAAAGGAGTTCTTTACTAAAAACAAGCCGGTCTTTGGGATCTGCCATGCTGCCCAGCTCCTCATCACGGCGCAGGTGCTGAAAGGGCGGCGCGTGACAGGCTGGACGTCGATAGTGCAGGACATCAAAAACGCCGGGGCAGAGTACGTGGACGCGGAAGTCGTCGTGGACAAAAACCTCGTCTCGAGCAGGAAGCCGGCAGACATCCCCGCTTTTATCCGTGAAGCGCTCGCGATGCTCGCGAAGAAAAGGTAAAGGGTCTCTGGATTGATAATTAGACAGGATACAGGAGCATCAAGGCATGATAACGCAGGATATTATCAGGAAACTCTGGGATCAGGCGGGGTATGGGAATATTGCCATATGGGAAAATGATTCCATGACGGTAGTACCGGTAGATTACAGCGGTGAAACTGCGGGAAAAAAACCGCTGGTCATCCTCAAGCCTGTTGCACTCGTGAACCGTTTCAAACTGCTTGATTTTGCCCTCAGTGATGGAGAGCTGCTCACATTCATTGAAGAAACAATCCGGGCTGCCGGCGGTCAGGGACCCGGGGTCCACGGTCATAAACCCTGGTCCTGGCCTTCAACCCATTGTGAAAGGGTTCCTATCCGTTTGAAAGCTTCAAGCATCGGAAGGCCGATGCCTGAACGTCGGGCATTGCAGAAAAACCTCCACCGGTCCCTCAGCCTCGGTCTTCCCTTTCCTTCCCGCGAAAGGAGATAATTGAGCGTCTCCCGCTCTTTTTTCATCCATGAGAAACGTGCCAGCACGGATGTGGTATAGCGCTCATAATCCGGCAGGGAATCTGCAAAAATTCTTGCACATTCCAGAGAATGGACAATACCTTCTCCCGTGAATGGCGATACGGTCCCGATTGATTCACCAATACCGACAATCACCTGGGATGTACCGTCTTTTCTGACCCTTCTTTCGTAAAATGGTGTTGAATAGTAGGGGGACGCGACACGGATAAGCCCTTGGCAGCTGCAGAGCGTGGTGAAGGAATAACACCCGTCCGAATCCCGGTAAAACCGGTCCAGAAGGCTGTCGAGCCGGTCAAGACCTATAGCACCGATGCCTATATGATAGTGATGGTTTCCAACCGGAAAAATCCACAGGTAACCGAGTCCGGGTATCCGGTTCCCGTAGACCCCCGCCCCAAGGCGTTCACTCCTGTGGGGTTCTACAGCCACCCTGTGCTGCAGAGTCGGCAGTGTCAGGTCAGACCTGCAGGGTGGCAGGAGTGCCCGGCTGATCCCGGTCGCGTCCACCACAATATCATAGTCCTCTGCCTCCTCCTGCCCCAGGTTCTGCCGCTTTAATCTGATACCTTTTGAGAAATTTCGGAGAAGCCGGGGTTTGTCTATGGTGAACAGGGGAGTCTTTGCAACGAGGCCGTCAAAATTCATCGGCGACATAGATTCGATGAGATACTCGTTCAGGTCAAGACCGATATCGGCAAGGTATGTTTCGATACCTCCGGGCACACCCCACCCGCACGACCGACATCTGCAGCGGGTGTCATGATCCATGCCATCATAGACATCCGGTGAGATCCCCCTCTGCTCGAGAAGCTTCGCCAGATATCCCCCGGAAATTCCGGCACCTGCAATTGCAATGTTCATAAAACCCTCTCAAACACCAGTAAAATGACGGTTATGGCACCTGCATGTACCATAGATGCTCCGACCTGCTCCAGAATCAATTTGTGGGCTTTCAACTCAAAATCCGGAAAGACGGAGTACATGGCACGGGTGCAGAGATGATCGATTCCTGCGCCGAGGATCGTATTGATCCCTGCGATAATAGCCGTCGTTAGGACAAGGATATATGCAAGCTCCATATTTCCAAGAATCCGGGCCAGGGGGTAAAGCATCAGGACAGATACGAGCAGGGTAATAATACCATACATAGTTGAGTGTGGCAGTTTCGGATATTGTACGGATGATGTGCATTTCCCGCCCAGCCTGTCGGAATGTGCATCGCGGCGCATCATTGAAACTACGAAACAGGTCACCGTCAGGCCATGCAGCAGCGACAGGATGAAGGCCAGTAAAGAAAAAATACCGGTCGCAGCATAGACGACCGTCACGGTAACCGCGACCACCAGCCAGGGAAAAATGTACCATTCGGTGAACGGCTTATGACCCAGCGCAAAGCGGGGATGATTATATCCATAATCGAAAAAAAAGCCGATTACAAACAGTAATGGAATATATATCCGCTGCATTGTAAGGTACGCGGCAAGAGCCACGACAAGGACTGTAATAATCGCAGACATCTGCTTGTATTCGCCGACAGTCGCCCACCCGTACACCAGGGGCCGGTCCCGCCCGGTCTCCCTGCTCTTCTCGTACCTGTCGATTTCCAAATCCATGATGTCATTCCAGATATGGGCATCGATATGAACGAGAAGAGCTGCCACAACGGCGATAACAAACAGGTTCCAGTCAGCTCCTGAAAACCCGACTTCCCACAACGTCACTACAAATCCGAGGAGAATGGCACACCAGGTAAAAGGAATGAGCCCCTCAATTCGCAGGATACGCCGGAATGTACGAGGGTCGATGCTATCCACCCCGTCGGCGTGATATCAATGGTTTTTTACATCGGATGCCGGGTCTTGCCATGATGAACGGGAATTTCGGGTACCCTGTCTTGTGAGCATGATAAGAACTCACAGTGTCATCACTGCTTCCCTTCTCATTCCTGACGCAGTGTCCGACACGGCCCATGGGATTTCCTCGTACAAGTTTGTATCACTATCATCATATAGCCGTTTTTCTAAAAAATGTCAGGGTCAGCCCAAACCTTACGTAATTAAAGAGGAAAGGAGTTTTTAAGGGTTTGGAGAAAGTGGTGCTGTGACGGGTCGTGCTCCATGAATTCGCCAGCTGTTCGTCATTGTCTGGCACCGGAAGGCTTTTTCAGAGTAACGGTATAGGAAAAACGATTCCCGAAGAATTCTTTTTCAATAAACCCGGCAGCACCGGCCAGTCTCCTGACTGTGCTGCGGGTCTGGAAATGGGGATCCGGGAGAGTTTCTTCGACCAACAGGATACCTCCGGGCTTAAGCGTTTCAAAGATTTCCTGGAATGCCGCTTCCCGGTCGGGGATCTCCCCCAGCACGGTTACCAGGACGGCCCGGTCGAAAAGGTTGCGTTCAAGCCTGCCTTCGCCGACGCCGATCCGGAGAAAACGGATATTGGAGAGGTGAGCCTCTCGGGCCCGTTCCTGTGCCTCGTGCAGCATCCCTTCCTGAATATCGATTGCCGTAACTTCACCACGAGGGCCCACCTTTTCAGCGATGGGGAGCGTGAGCCGGCCCGGGCCGCAGCCTGCATCCAGTACGTCCATGCCGGGGCTGAGATCAAGCCTCTGGATTGTTTTTTGCGTGCGTGCACTCATGCCATGGGTAAATGGTGTATCAAGTAAACCTTTCATCCATACGGGGCAGGGAAGTGCATACCGGCGCGATGCAAACCGCAACGCGAGAACGATGGTGATGGCCAGCGCAATGAGGACAATGAGGAGGTACAAACCTAAGATCATGGGGGGGTTCCTGTTCCGTGCTATGAGTTTATAAAGGATACCGTGATGCTTATTTTTTTGGAGAGAAGTATCAGTCCTGTCCCATTTACCGAAACAGACAATACCAGAGTACTCCTCAACGAACCCGATTGCATAAACGACGAATTACAGCACACCCTGTTACATTCATGCGCATGTACCTGACAATCCAAACCTAAATCCATGAGGATATCCGGGCAGTTCTGGCACCTATAACGATAAGAACAAGACCGAGTATGGTGAATGCTGGAGATTTTAGATCCCAGCCGAGAAGATAACTTACTGCATTGATCAGAATCATGACAAATCCGGCACCGGCCATGATATATCCTGACATCTGCTGCTTCTCCATGATACACTTTCAACCCGGTACGCAGTTAAATACTTCGGTAATCGCCATATCTAACGACGATACCGGTTCTTTTCACAAAAAGGAATCCGGCAGACTCCAACAGGTTGTGGACCGGGCAGTTCATCTCTTTTCGTTTTTGTCATCACCATACTGTTTTTTAAAAAACATTTTAACCAGCCAGTCTCCATACCCTTATAATTCCGGCAAATGACTCCGGAGGGGAACCATGCTGACAGGAATTGGAGATATTGCATCGACGTCATTTATCACACTCTATTGCCATGCCCTCGAGACCCTTTCAGAAAATCCCGTGCTCTATGACCCGAAATCTGTTGAGATCACGACCGAACTGAATAAAATGCTCTCCACGTCGGAACATACGCTGGACAGGATCCTTGTCTCCGGCACGCTGGACAAGAGGCTCGTTGTTCATATTGCTCTCCGTGCAAAAAAATACGATGAATATGCACGTGATTTCCTGCAGAGGTTTCCGGACGGCGTTGTTGTCAATATCGGCTGCGGGCTCGATTCCAGGTTCATGCGGATCGATAACGGCAGCATGATTTTTTATGATCTTGATCTGCCGGAAATAATAGCGATCAAAAAAACCTTCTTCAACGAGAGTGAGCGGTATCACCTGATCGCCTCCTCAGTCCTGGATTCCGGCTGGATGGAGCCTGTCCAGCAGCATAAAGGACCGTTCCTGTTCATGGCAGAAGGCGTATTTATGTATCTGGACGGAAAGGATGTCCAATCGCTCGTGCTGAAGATCCAGGAGAAGTTCCCGGGCTCAGAACTTGTCTGTGAAGTGGTTAATTCACTCTGGCTCAGGCCCCTGTTAAAAAAAATGCTGGATTACAAGATGCTGCAGCAGGTGCACCTGGGAAAGGATGCCATGTTCCGCTCCGGTATCCGCGATAACCGTGAGATGGAACAATGGCATGACGGGATACAGTTCCTTGACGAATGGAGCTACTTTGATTCTGAAGAAAAGAAACTGGGCTGGCTCAGACTATTCAGACATATTGAATTCATCAGGAAGACCCAGTGGACTGTCCATTACCGGCTGAACTGACACGACCGGGCGCTGGATAAACGACGGAGCCGGTTTTGCGCCCGGATTGCCAAACACAGGAGTTCCGGATCGAACCAAATCCCGCACAACGTCTCTTCCCATCTCTCACCCGGATAACTTTTTTAAAATTGCATTTCCGGCAGGCAATTGTTGCCATTTTAACATCGTAAATCCTTCTTTAATCCATGGATTAAAATAACACTTTTCCCTTTGATAAACAGTCTGTTGTACTTTACTCCTCTGTATCACAAAAACAGAAATGTTCAGTAATAGAGCACAGGCCAGATCACATGCCACAGGAGTCACCACCTGCCAGATACGGGTCATGTTCTCACGGACATCATGTGAGGTGAGAGGAAACATCCACGCCACCACCAGGTTTGTGGCCGGGCGATTGCCAGGCCAATATGCAGAAACCTATTCAGCCGGCAGGGGGATTACTCCCTGAGGTGTCACGATGCAGACCGGGTTCGGGTGGATAGAGATAGACGGGGACAGGTACGAGCACGATATTGTGATCCATACTGATCGTACGGTGACGAAACGGCAGAAAAAACTTTCAAAACCATTTAAAGGCTCATATGGTCACACGCCACTCTCCGGTGAGGAACTCGCATTCCTTGAGAGAGAGAAACCTAAGGTGGTCTATATTGGTACCGGCCAGTATGGGGACCTGCCCCTGACCCCGGAAGCGCAGGTTGTGCTTGCAGAGTACAGGGCCCGGATCAAACCCACCCCGGAGATCCTCCAAGATCTTGCCTCAGAGACCCGGAAGTTCACGGCAATCCTTCACGTGACCTGCTGATAACTGGCCTGCGGGAAACGGGAGGTTTTACGACAAAAATCCGGCCTGCCCAGGACTGTTAAGACAGCGTCTGGCGAGGCTGATCGTAACGGACAGGGTCGAATGAGAAGAAAGGGCGGTTACTGAAAATGCATAGTGGATATGGGAAAACTTCGGAGCAAGGGTATTTTTATATCTTCGTTATATTACTTCGTAGTGAATATTACCATGAGAAAAGTGGATACTGTTAAAAAAGTGGATGATACCGCAGAGAACCTGGAAATCTGCAAAAAGTATTGTGGATCTTGTCCGACATTCAAGGGTAGCAGGCTTTCAGAATCACCACCCAATGCACTATTCTGTGCACGGGGAAAATCGTCGGTTTCATCAAATGTAAAAACGATCAGCTGCTATTGTCCGGCGTGTGAGATATTTACGAAATACGAGCTCATCATCGGTCACTTCTGCACCAAGTAATGAAGTAGTAATTTATTTTCCGATTTGGTTACTGTTTGCGGGACGGCAAAAAAGACCCGCCGGTCCCGGTTTCTTTATTGTCCCGTTACAATCAGAGAACAACTAACCATGCCCCCAGCCGCTCTCAAAACGATCTGCGACCAGATCTTCTGGGAGTATGCAACAATCGGCCATTGTAATAAGCGCTTTTTTTGCCAACATTAATTCTCAAAAAAACGTGACGGAATGAAAATTACTTTTCAGCATTATCCGCCTACTTTAAGATTTTTATGCCGGACGTGATTTGTACTGCAACGATGCTGACCACAAAACACTTGGCGACCGGACTGTCACATTTTACATGGATTTGGGTTTTTTTATGAGATATTCCCCACCAGAATGCGGGCAGAATCTTCCAGTCTCCCTGGAAACAATGGGCTGGGACGATGGATTTGCTTCAGCATTCGCAAAATATACCGGTCCCTGCATTCCCGGAAGGGTCGCGTGCAGGCAACGGACTCTCTGGGAAATTTTTATTGAGGGGGGTTTTGTCCATGCCGGGATCTCCGGCGCACTGCGCCGTCTTGGCAGGCTTCCGGTTGTCGGTGATTTTGTCGTAGTGCTTCACCAGCCCGATACCGGGTCTGATACCATCGTAGATATCCTTCCCCGGAAGACAACGTTTACCCGCGGTGTTCCTGGAGTTGACGGTGCAAACCAGGTCATAGCAGCCAACATCAATACGGTCTTTATTGTTACTGCAGCAGGGCCTGACCTGAATTCCCGCCTCCTCGAACGGTACCTTGCAATAGTTCATGCATCGGGAGCACAGCCGGTAATCCTCATCAACAAGGCTGACCTTTCACCCGATCCCGCATCGCTCCCTGCAGAAATAACCCCGGTGCCGCTGGTGTCCCGGTCATTTATCTCAGCGCGCTTACAAAGAGGGGTATTTCCGGTCTCGATCCGTATCTCATGCAGGGAATGACGATTGCCCTTATCGGACCATCCGGTGTCGGCAAGTCAACCCTGATCAATTCACTGCTGGAAAAACCGGTGCAGGAAACTACCATGGTCCGGAACTACGATGGCAAAGGACGTCACAAGACCACCGTCCGCCAGCTCTTTGTCCTGCAGAACGGGGGCGCTTGTCATCGATAACCCTGGCCTGAGGGAGGTCGGAATAGGCACAGCTGATGGCGGCCTTGCCGAAACATTTCCGGACATTGTTGAACTGGCGGCAGGATGCCGGTTTTCTGATTGCCGGCATGAACAGGAGCCGGGGTGTGCGGTCCGGAAGGCAGTCATTCACGGAACCCTGTCGGCGAAGCGGCTTGAGAATTTTCTCAGGCTGACCCGCGAGCTTGCTTTTGAACAGGAAAAAGCTGATATCGGGCTTGTACGTTTTGAAAAGAAGCGATGGAAGGGAATAAGCAGGCTTGCCCATGGATTACGCAACCTGAAGGGGCAATAAAATAATTGTAGTTTATCCGGGGATTGAAATGGTTCCCCGCGGTCGGATATACCGAGAAAGTACATCTGCATAAAAGACCATATATCCGGATACGATATGGAACGAGGTAACCTGGATCCCAATGAGGTCAATGATCTGGAGAGGAATATCCGGACATTCCTGCCCGATATCATCACCGATCTCAAAGAACTCGTCACAGTACCGTCGGTCGCATTTCCGGGATATCCGCCGGAACCGGTCTTTCGGATGGCGGAACTGACCGCAGACTTCCTCAAAAGGTACGGGTTATCAGATGCCCGCCTGCTGGAAATCCCCGGGGGCTATCCTGCCATAACTGGTGAAATACCGGCTCCTCACGGTGCACCAACAGTACTATTGTATGCCCATTATGATGTCCAGCCAGCACGGCGGGAGGACGGCTGGGAAACCGATCCGTGGACACCGGTCATCAAAGACGGGCGCCTCTACGGGAGAGGATCTGCGGATAACAAGTCAGGTATTGCGTCGATCGCCGGGACTATCCGGGCGCTCTCCGGGAGATCCCCTGTCGGGATCCGGGTGATTATCGAAGGCGAAGAGGAGACAGCGAGCCACCTGCACGCGTTTGTCGAAGCTCACCCGGAACTGTTCACGTGTGACCTGTTTATTATCACTGACATGGGAAAGATGGTCCCGGGCGAACCGGTCCTGAGCACCACGCTGCGGGGCGAGGTCTCCTGCGTCGTCACGGTGAAGACGCTTGCCCATGCAGTACATTCCGGTGTATTCGGTGGCCCGGCACCCGATGCCCTTGTTGCGCTCATCAAAATGCTGGCCACCCTCCATGACGGGCAGGGCGATGTTGCCATTACCGGCCTTTCTTCATATCCCTGGGGCGGTGCAGAGTTCCCCGAACCCCTCTACCGGCGGCTTTCCGGCCTGCCCGACAGCGTGGATACCATAGGCACCGGTACTATCAGTTCCCGGCTCTGGTCAAAACCATCGGCTACAATCATCGGGATCGATGCACCTGCCGTCCGGGACGCTTCAAACATCCTTATCCCGCAGTCACGTGCCCGGGTCAGTCTTCGCATTGCACCGGGTGCGGACCCGAAGCATGAAGTCCGGCTCCTCACTGAGCACCTCAGGGCAAATGCCCCATGGCACGTCCAGGTAGAGATTAGCGAGGTTCACAGCTCAAACGGGTTTATCTGTCCTGTCGGTGGCCATGGTTATGAAGCTGCACGGAAGGTTATGGAAGCGGTCTATCGCAGGCCGGTGCAGGAGGCCGGGGCCGGGGGTTCGATCCCGCTCCTGAATGTGCTGAAACGAGCCGTCCCGTCAGCAGAATTTGTCCTCTGGGGATGCGAAGACCATGAACAATCACGGATCCATGGAGCCAATGAAAGCGTTGCCATCGGCGAACTGGAACGGATGATCGTCACCCAGACACTCCTGCTGCAGGAGCTGGGGAAACGTGGTATACAAAAACGGTGAATTGACGTAATGTCACATTTCCTGAAGCACCATTATTCTCCGGCTATGCAAAAATCAAAAAAATCCTACACTTTCTCTACGTCCTCAGACTTACACTGGGGACAGACGGATTTCTTTCCCGTGCTCTTGTAGATGTGGCCGCATCCGGTGCACCGGTACTTGTACCATTTCAGTTCATCCATCTCAAGATTCGCCGGACCCCCGATAGAACACATGCTGCATCACCTCATATACCTCCATACTTATATGACCAGAAAAAGGTTGTCCTGCAGGTGATATTTCCTTCATAATTATTCGGAGCCTGATTTGGGCCCGGATTGGCTGTTCTGGAGTGCTCATATTACGAGATATGGCGAATAATGATACAACATTTTCAAAAACATGTTATTTGAGTTTTTTTTGACAAAATACGGCAAATTATTGCCTGAAAAATTTCCCTTACAGACCCTTTTGGCTGGCAGATCTCTGGATTTATTGGACCGGACTACTGGTTTGGGAAAAAGGCTGTTTTAGTGATCGGAATTTCTGTTTTGGGACTATAAGAAACCCGCTCGTTTGCACAAATCCTTTGGAAAAGTTACGTTTGTGCCTGACAACTGAACGGATTATCTTTTCACGAGATGCTGCCGGTACATATTCTCAAGCTCAGCGAGGTCGTTAACCGGTGTCGGGATCACCCTGGAATCGTTTTCCATGATTGACTGTGCAAGATCCCTGAAAATCTTCGCTTCCTTCGAATCGGGAGAATGTTCCACCACTGCCCTTCCTTCAAGCTCGCATGCCTGGATGACAGGACTCCTGGGGACGAAACGGACAAACGAAGTCCCCAGTTTTTTTGCAAATTCCGGGATTACGGCACTCTCGAATGCTTCATCTCCATTACTGTTGCAGATAATCCCGGCAAGCCCGGTGTCCCCCCTCTTTGCGAGGCGCTGAACTGCCCTGGCGATATTGTTTGCCGCATAGATGCTCATGAACCCACCGGAACAGATGAGATAGATCTCTTTTGCAAACCCTTGCCGGATGGGCATCGAAAAACCCCCGCAGACAACGTCCCCGAGCACATCATAGATCGCCACATCAACCTTATAGATCTCAAACGCATTGAGGTCCTTTAAGATCTGCAGTGCTGTCAGCACACCACGGCCGGCACAACCGACCCCCGGCTCCGGCCCCCCTGCTTCGACAAGATAGATACCGCCGGGTGTTTTGAAGACGATATGGTCAAGTTTGATTCCATATTCGTCTTTGCCTACCCTTAACTGTTCCCGGTGCTCTTCCAGGACGGCAGGGATAAAACGTCCACCAGCAAGGATCCTCGTCGAGTCCCGCTTAGGATCGCAACCGACCTGCATAACCGTATGCCCTATCTCACTCAGCGCCGCAGACAGATTTGAGGCGATCGTACTCTTCCCGATGCCCCCTTTGCCGTATATTGCGATCTGTCTCATACTTTCCTTCACCACTTCGCCTCGTATCTTCTCTCTTTTGAACGCCATCCCATCGTCCACTCATTCTGGACGCACTCGAACAGGTTCAGAATACCGGTATACCCAAAGTATTCCCGGTTAATCATCCTGAACTGGCGAATCATTCTCACCACTTCAACCACATACGCCACAGGAAGCCCCTCGCAGGCATGCCGTTCGATCGTACTGCCGAATACGACCCGGGGCTTCACCTCCAAAAGACTCATCCTGGTCTTATACACGTCGGTACCGTACACGGTTTTCGGGCTGAGCCTGAGACTTTTCAGTTCCCGTTCCAGTAGTTCCTGCACCGAACGCTGCGAGGTGTACAGGGCAACGAGTTCCGGTGTCATCTCCATCTCTTCGGTAACAAACCGGACGAGCGGGATCCCGACCGTGGCATCGGCAATAATGGCAGCGGGAGTACGGTACAGGAACCGCGCCATCGGCCACTTGCGACGGCATGTTGCCATCACCATCTTTTCGCCTTCCGCGACCATGCCCTCTGCGATTTTCTGTGTATCGAACCGCTCTCCCAGGGCGGTCAGCCAGCGCTGCGTGTTGGTCAATCCGATAGGCAGGGGAATTCCATTACCGACCTGTTCGGTCCCATAGGCCGCGTAAAGATAATCCGCTGCCTTCTGTCCGGCATCATGGCTTAACAGAAGGGAGGTCTCTGCAGATGCCATATTTTCAATCTCGGAAAGGGGAGTCCTGTGCGTAAGTGTCGCAACAACCCGGACGCCCATCCGTAAAAGCACCTGTCTTACCCATTCAAGGTCGGCAATCCATGTCGGGTTGGCGTTCGCATGGGGGGCAATAAGGCACACGGAGCCCGGGATTTTTTCATCGTTATTCTTCACCAGTCTTTTTATGATAGTATCCAGCGCGATGTCGATTCCATCATACTGCGATCCTCTGAACCCGGCACAGGGGACAGGAACGAGCCGGAACTTCACCTCCGGCTGCAGGGCCTCGCATACCGAAACGATGTCGTCACCGACAATCTCCGGTCCGCATGCACTGATCACGAACAGGGCCGAGATCGGGAGATCCTTTGCGTCCCGGATTGTACGGGCAAGAATGTCCTCACCGCCATGCACGATCTCATCCACACACAGTTTTGTGCATAAGGTGATTGTCTCCATGTAGTCGCATTCCTGCGAAGCGAATGCATTGTTGACAAGGTACTCGCATCCCTGGGGGGAATGGGCAAGCAGGGCGGAACCAGAGACGCCCAGTGCTGTCTGGGCGGCACCATTGAAAGCGCACCTGAGGTAGGGATCCGTGCATTGTTCCGTGGATGGAGTTGACCACCCGGCCGCTTCTTTACCGTGTCCCTGTTCCATACAGCATACCCCTGAACAGCCGCGAGCGCGGGAGATCCTTATTCTCAAGTGCCTGCCTGACCAGAGCGGCAATGTTTTTGATCCCTTTAAAGCCATACTGGGGCTGGAATGCCGGGTTCATGAGGGTCAGGTTTACTACCGGGCAAGGAGGGAACCGGCCGGAGTTTCCAAAGAATATCGGGTTGTCGTATTCCTTTACAATCGCCTCCAGCTCGTCTTCAGTCTCTTTTGACGAGCGGAAACTACCCAGCCGGAAGAGCCCCTTTGTCAGGACTATTTCCGGGTTTACTCCGGTCTCCAAAAGGAATCTGATGCTGGGCATCCGCTCCTTGATCGTATACGGGTGGACATTAATTACGACAGGGTGGGCCCCGAACTCCGCCGCCATCCGTGCAAGGGAGAGCGCCCGTATCGGCCCGGGGAATTCCGATATCTCGATAATCGCGGTTTTTCCCACGAGGGCTTGTCGCAGGTAGGCAAGGTCCGGCTCAACCTCCCTCATCTCCCGCCCGATTACCTCGAGAGCTTGTTCCTCCATACCAAGTGGAGTTGCAACGCCAAGCAGCCATTCTTTTGTTGCCTCAGGCCCGTAAGGTTGACCGGTCCTGCTGTACGGGATGCCGAACCGTTCCTGCATCAGGTCCCCAAGCTTCTGCCCCCAGTCATAACACCACGAGGCATTCAGCTCGACCTCCCGGGCATGCCGGATCTGTTCGACGGTGCACCCTCCAGCGATGATGGCATTTACTTTTATTCCTATTTCGGAAAGGAGCCGTTCTATCTCGTCCATGTCCCAGTTGAACTCCGTGGGAGACGGACCCCAGCGGGCACCGAGAATATTGATTGTACCTTTCATCTTTTTTTGGGGGGGCTCCATCAGATCCATGATGAGCCTGAACGCATCCTCGTAGCCGCTCCGGAAATCACCGCCGAAGCCTTCGCTCCTGAGTGCAAGCACCCTGCAGCCGACCAGCTTTTCGGCTTCCTTGGCGATGCTCTCGACATCGTCACCAATGATCCCGGAACAGCAGCAGGAGAGGATGACGATGAGATCGGGGTGGTACTTTGCGTACGCTTCCTTCACCGCTTCCAAAAGTTTTCCCTCGCCCCCGTAAATGACGTGACTTTCGTCAAGGGCGGTGCACGCAGTAGGCTCGAGGGGGACGCCGCGGATCTCGCAGCACTCGCGGGTCCTGACAAAGTCTGACATATACAGCGGGCAGCCGGTCGGACCGTGTACGAGGGGAACAACATGCCGGATGCCGCTGATGACATAATATGCGGTGAAAAATTTGCACATGGGAGCGTGCGAGGCCTGCAGCTTGGGGATCATCTCGCCCGTCTCCACTTTCTCCAGCAACTGTTGCAGGTTGCCGTGAAATACGATGGAATCGTTCTCCATGATTCACACACTCTGTCATAACACATGGGAGGTAAATAGTTCTATTGATTTTTTCATTGAAAAGAACAGGATTACAGATTTATGAAAGAACTCCTGTTTTAGAGGTCTGGAATTTAAACATGGCATCGTTGGGGACATACTCTTTTCCCGACCCACTTCTCCATCGGAGAAGTATCTTCAGAAATGGAGTTTTGATATACAAAATATCACTGACTCGCTAAAAAGCAGCACTATTATTTTCGGAAAATCGCGGAGCGTGTCCCGTTTGGCTGGATTTGGCATGTTACAGCGCTAAAAAAGACGCTGACAGCACCGTTTGGAGGGGCAATCGGTTGTAGGATGTGCTGGGGCAGGTGCTAAGCGAAAGGAAGGCTTGTTTTGAGGGGGGGTCTGGTTCTGAAATACCGGTTTCCTGAGGTAAACCATTCAGGTCTGTTCTCAACAACCTTTCCCTGCTGGCCAAAAATCATCCCGTACCATAGATAAACATATGATGCCACGAAGCAATTGTAGCCCATGACATCATGGTGATGAATTCTTCCGTATCAATCCAGTCGGGTTGACGACGTTCTCACCAATCGGGTATGGTACCTGAAGGGCACATTCTCCAGTAAAAGCTGCACGATGCATAAGGCCCGCTCGTCAATCCGGAGTATCCGGACCCTTGGACCCGCGATGCGTAAGAAACAAGGGGTATGAACGGCTTTGCCGGAACATAAACAACGAAAATAAAAAACAAGGAATGAAATGTCACAACAGCTTGGCGGACAGCCTATTATAATTCTCAGGCAGGGAACGACACGGAACCGCGGGCAGGAAGCCCAGAACAGCAACATTGCCGCTGCAAAGGCGGTGGCAAACGCAGTCCGGTCGACACTCGGGCCAAAAGGCATGGACAAGATGCTTATCGACGGCATGGGAGATATCGTCATCACCAATGATGGTGCCACCATCCTCAAGCAGATGGATATCGAGCATCCCGCAGCAAAGATGATGGTGGAGATAGCAAAGACCCAGGACGACGAAGTTGGCGACGGAACGACTACGGCAGTCATCATTGCAGGAGAACTCTTGAAAAACGCGGAAAGTCTGCTCAATCAGCATGTTCACCCGACCGTCATTGCCGAAGGATACCTGCATGCTGCGAAAAAAGCCCTGGAAATCCTTTCTGCAATTGCGATCAGCGTGAAACCAACTGATAGTGCAATGCTGAAAAAAGTCGCGGAAACAGCGATCAGCGGCAAGGGTGCAGAGGCGTATAAGGGTCTGCTTTGCGATATGGTTGTACGTGCGGTTACGATGGTCGCCGATCCTGATGGGACTGTGGATATCGGGCACGTCAACGTACAGAAGAAAGTTGGTGGTAAAGTGGAGGATACCGAGATCATTGAAGGCATGGTCATCGACAAGGAACGGGCCCATCCGGGGATGCCCAAAGTTGTGAAGAACGCAAAAGTCCTTCTCCTCAATGCGGCACTCGAGTACAAAAAGACGGAGGTAAATGCAAAAATTAACATCTCACGGCCTGACCAGGTGCAGGCATTCCTTGACGACGATGAGAAGATGGTCCATACCATGGCAGACAAGATTGTGGCCAGCGGTGCAACGGTCGTGTTCTGCC
>JAJRBZ010000083.1 GCA_028679185.1 Methanoregula sp.
CTCTACTTAGGGGAGTACGTATGGAGGTACAATCACAGAAATGAAAATGATAATGTTAAAGTAAAACATATCATCAAGCTACTTGAACACGAGGGTTAGTCGCTAGAATGTGACTATACCCAAAATAAATTATTCCTGCAGGACTGCCTGGGGTTGCTCTGGTTTTTTCCGGTGCGTCCACCATTTATAAAATTTATCCGGAAGATCCACAAGCCCTTTTGGTAAAAATATTATCACAAGGATCAGGAGTATCCCTACAATGATGTAACGGCTGAAGGTAAAACCAGCCATTTTGAGCCCTTCCCAGATGATGGTAAGAATGATGGTCCCTATCACCGGCCCGGCAAGAGTGCCCACACCACCGAATATGACATAGGTAACCGGCCAGAACGAGAGGTCGACACCGAAAATTTCCGGTGTAATATACCCGATATGATGGATCTGAAGCGCTCCGGCAACACCGGCAAGGTACGCACTTAACGCAAATGCAAGAAGGCGATAACGTACGGGGTCAACACCGGCTGCACGGGCCTCGAGCTCGTTTTCACGGATTGCTGAAAAAGCAAGACCTATCCGCGATTTCAGGATATACCAGATCATAACGATAGATGCAATCGTAATCATCAGGATCGAGTAATATTCGATCAGCTGATACCCGGTTATATCCGGGCTCAGGAGCCGGGGGGATGCTATCCCGTCCCATCCTCCGGTAATTGGAGTCAGCAGGCTGACCGTGATTGTCTGGACAATGATCGCAAACCCAAATGTGACCATGGCAAGGAACCATTCTTTGAGCCGGACGCAGGTAAGCCCGATAAGAATCCCGATACCTGCCGCAACTGCTGCCCCAAGAAAAATCGAGATATAGGGAGAAATGCCGCTGTTTACTGCAATAAGTGTGGATGCATACGCACCGATTCCAAAGAATGCCGCATGCCCAAGGGAGCCCTGCCCGGAATAGGCGAGCAGGTTCCATGCTGAAGCAAAGATGATAAAGATAAGCATCAGGGAAAGAAGGTTCAGGAGGAATAAATTACCTGTGAGGAAAGGTGCAACAACCGCAAGCGCAATCGCCGCAATTGTCCCGTACCTGATCATCTCATCGCGTGTGAGGTTCATCTCCAGTCACTCTCCTGACTCCCCAAAGAGACCGGTTGGCCTGATTATAAGGACGATAATCAGGATAATAAACGAGATCGCATCCTTCCAGACACCGCCAAGGAAATACGCAGCACCATTCTCGGCGATTCCATAGAGCAGTCCGCCGATAATCGCACCGGGAATACTCCCCAGGCCGCCGAGAATAATGATGGCGAATGCCTTTACTGCAGGAATTGATCCCATATACGGGTTGAACACCTGTCCGCTGACTACCCAGAGGGTGCCAGCTGCTGCTGCAAGAGCACACCCTATACCAAAACTCAAAATGTCCATCCGCTCGACATTGATACCGACAAGCATCGCCCCTTTCCGGTTCTGGCTGGTTGCCCGCATCTCCCGGCCGGTTTTGGTCTTTTTCAAAAACAGGTACAGCCCGCAGAGAATTACAGTGGTTACTACAATGATGATGATGTAATCAAGCGGGATGTTAAGCGATCCGACAGGAACAGCGATTCCCTGATACGGGCTTTTTATACTCTGCCACTCATCGCCCCATATCATCGCAGCACTGTTTGTGAAAATGTAGATGAGTCCGATAGAGAGAAATATCTCATTGAGTTTGCTCGTGCCCAGGATAGGTCGAAAACATAACCGTTCAACTATCGCGCCGATGCCGATCAGCGTGAGCATCGATAATAAAATTATTGCATAGGGATTGAAACCCGTGAGGAAAAAAACAGTTGCCGTGATATATGCACCGATCATGAGAAATTCGCCGTGCGCGAAGTTCACAATTTTCATGACCCCGAAGATCAGGTTGAGCCCGGTGGCAAGCAGGATATAGATACATCCGGCATACAACCCCCAGAAAACAATCTGTAACAGGATCCCAAGGTCGTACATGCTGTAATCAGTTTCCTATACGCCGGGCAGTTATAAAAAGAATGATTATTGGTTACGGACTCCCTGGCTGGTACCAGTCAGGCAGAACGAAACCGGTAACTTTCAGGTTGTCAGGCCAGACAATTGTGGGTCTGCTTTCGCCAATTGTCTGGTTGTATGCCAGCTGCTCCATCCAGAGATCGAACTGTGACTCACGGAAGTCCTTGCCAAATGAGATCGTTCCGCCCTTCATGGCTTCGATGACCTGTGGCATATTCAGGTCAATAAGTGCCTGCCTGACGGTTGCCTTATCTGTAGTGCCCGAATTCTCTATCGCCTTTGCTGCGATATAAACCCCCTCGTACGTGGATGCACCCATCATGTCCGGGAATGCACCAAATCTTGCATTGTAGCTGTTCTTGAATTTACTCTGGGTATTGGCTAATACCCCCACCGGAGCTGTGTATGGGGAGAAACGGCTCTCGATAATGGCTCCTTCACCGTACTGTCCCAGATCCTTGTAGAACTGGGCGTTATCATTGTTTTCTACGGAAAGGAATATCGTATTCAGTCCGATATCCCTGCGTGCCTGCGAAATGAGCGGGGCTCCCTCGTTCGGGAATGCCGCGATATAAACGGCATCCGGTTTAGCAGCCTTGATTGAGGTCAGGGGCGTCCTGAAATCGCTCTCCCCCATCTTGAAGCTCTGCTGGGAGACGAGCTGGATGTTCAGATTGTTCTTCGTAATCGTATCATTTACCGCTGTCTGGACACCCTTCCCGAACGCAGTGTCCTGATAGATCAGGGCGAGCCGGAACGGACGGTCAGCCGCGGCGCCAATCTTCTTGTTGACGGCAGGACGGACTACCTGATCTATAAATGTGGTGGTATACATCCCGTAGGAATCGGTTGTCGGGCAGTGGTGGAAGATATAGCTGGTATCGATATCCGTGCGGTGGGTGATGATCGGGCTCGATGCACCGGTCACGATATACGGGACTTTGTACTCCGCAACAGTCTGCTCGTACGCTGAGGTGACCGCGCTTGAGTATCCGCCAACAAGGATGTCCACCTTATCACCAGTGATCAGCTGGGTGGCTGCCTTCTGTCCACCCTGCTGGGTGGACTCATCGTCACCAACGATTAACTTGATCGGGACCTTGGATCCCTTGAACGAAATACCGCCATTTGCGTTGATCTCATCAGCAGCAACCTGTGCTGACTGCCACATGTTTTTACCCACATTGCTTGCAGGACCGGTCAGTGATGCAATAACACCGATCTTGATTTCTGTTGGTTGTGCCGGGGTCTGTGCCTGCTGGGTACATCCGGCAAAGAATGCTGCAATGAGCAGTATTACGATGAAAAGCGCTCTGTACTTCATAATATATCCCACTATGCTATGTTATAGCATATCACATTAAAATACAGCCTTCAGTATTATAAAATAATATGGTTTACTCCTGTATCGGACATCCATCTCTGAATTCATGGTCACAAAAAAAATACCCGTGCCTCAACTGCTCTCTGCGGAAAGGATCCTGCCAACATATTTCTGGATATAACTTGCAATATGAGGAGCGGCCAATGGTAACAACAGTGACAGCATTTCCATCATCAGGTCCGGACGGTTTCTTTCCTTTTTTTGGGCGGTAACAGCACCCTGTGATGTCAACCGTTTAATAATTACATAAGCAGCTAAACCACCTGCAAGTGCTGCAGCCGCAGCTGCAAACGGGTGCCTGCGGATCGTTCCGCTGACAGACCCGAGAGCACAGGAAGGTGCCCGGGCAACAGACTTTTTCAGCCGTCCAAAGGATTCGGAGATTAATGCTTCTGTGACGAGGAGGTCTTCTTCAGTAATGCGTTTACGGCTTTCCATTTTTTAACATCTCCGTTGCAACCGGTGTATTCAGAATCATTTTGTCCGATAAGAGCATATATGCGATAACCCCGCCTGATCCAAAAACTGCAATTCCCGTGATCAGCAGGGCAGCCCAGAGAGGTACCAAAGTTGCAATAAAGAGAATCACACCCATCAGGAGTATAAGTGTACCAGCTGCCAGTAACGTAACAATGACAGAAAGGAACATGATCCGCCTGATGAGAAAATCGACAGGTTCGAATACGTAGTGCTGTAGAAACAAATCCGTTTTCTGTTGTATGTAAAGATCAATGTATTTGAATGTCCTGGCAAAGTCCGATTCTATAGAAGGCTCTTCGGTACCGGCAGCTTCGTCCATTCAATCCCCCGTTAATCACGGCCTCTGCTGATCAATGCACCGAGAAGGACTCCGATACCGACTGCGATAAGGACCGATGGAATCGGGTGAGTGATTATGATGTTCTCAACAGGCTCAACCTTTTTGTGATATTCAGCTTCGATTTTTTCAAACTCGGCACCTGCTTCGTCCCTGAAATGGTTCATCCGGGACTCTACATCCTGCAGGATTTTTTTGACCTCATCGGCTTTTTCTGATATGTCAATACTCCTTAGTTTGCGGGCAGCTTCCTCAAGCGCGTCAGCTGTCTGAACCTTAAGATGATCTGTTTTTACAGTCGTTGTATCTTTCATTTTTTCCGACATTATCATGCAACTCCTTTCCCAGATATGGCATTTTTTGGACAAATTATTATGATATAAAGATTTTTTATACTCATATCAGGGCAAACCGGTATATAGCGGGAATATATATAAAAATTTTGCCTGTTGTTATAAAATCTGAATCACTTCACAATTTCGGTGATGGATGCGGGAATACGATTATAGATATGCATATGGAAAAATCCCTTCTGCTCTCTTTAAGAACCAAAATCAGGAACTCTGTCTAAGAAATCACTTTCAGGGAGTCATGGACTCAGGGTCAAAATACGCCTCTGCAAGTAATTTTGCACCGATCACCACGAGTGCAATGAGCACCGGGCCGATGATGAAACCGACGATACCCATGAACGGAACTCCAGCAAAAATACCAATCATCATAATTACTGGATGAACTGCAATCCTTTTTCCCATCATAACCGGGCGGTAATAGAAATCAATCCACCCGCTCAGCAGGGGATATCCCACGAAAAGCATGATAACTGCACCCATGAAGTCACCAATGCTCAGGAAGTATAGCGCAAGGACAAGTATCATTATCTGGGCACCGATGAGAGGGATCAGCATGGCAAACCCGATCATGGTTGAAAACAGGAGTATGTCCCCATAACCCAAAAAGTAGAAAAACGGGATTGCAAGGATAAACGAGATCATCGCCGCTGAAATCTGGACAATGATAAGGGCATAAATGGTATTTTCGGAAATTTCGGATAACTTGTTCACAGCATCATATAGTTTTGGGGACAGGGCACTCGTTATCGTGTTCCAGATATATTCACCATAATAGAGCAGCATCGATAACGAGAGGAAGAAAATGATGATCGACAGAAGTGTCTGCATGATATTGCCTGTCAGGGACAGGATAGCTTTTACTATCAGGTCTTTAAGGGTTTCATCAAAATTCGAAAGTTGTGTCTCGGTAAATGATGGCAGGAATCCGGATAACCCGGAATTTTTTAAACCGGTTATCATTGACAACGCCATATCACCGATATGCTCTTCGTTATTGATCAGAACACTTGCTGCCAGCGACATTACCAGCAGGATGAGAAGAAGGACCCAGACGGTGATAAACGTGGCCGAGACCGAAGGCTTTACCATGCGGCAGAGTCGTGTATGAATTGGCAAAAGTGCGACCGCAATTGCAACAGCCCATACGAAAACAGTCATAAGAGCCCAGAACGCGATGATCGCGACGATAAAAATCGTTATAATCAGGAGACCCAGTTTCACATCATCGGTAATCAGGGAAGTTTCCATAGGTGTGACTTAATGCGCATTGTATATTAATACCCTTTTTAGCTTTTAGGAAACTGACCGGTAAAATATATATCTCCGTATCCCGGCAGGGAAAAACTTTGTTGAACAGTTAAAACATCAAAACATAGTATATTAAGGTGATGGAGGAAATGGATGACGAAAAAGCCTCCTCAGCCCTAGTGTTTCGGATATCCCATTGCATGCAATGTTTTAGTAATTTCATCAAGGATCAAAGGATCATCAATGGTTGCCGGGACCTGATAGGGAATACCGTCTGCGATCTTTTTGATGGTACTTCGCAGGATCTTTCCCGAACGTGTTTTTGGCAGTCGTTTCACAATAGCAGCAGACTTAAAGGATGCAATAGGACCGATTTTCTGCCGTACAAGAGTAATGAGCTCGGATATAATTGCATCCTGCTTTTTGGCAACTCCCGCTTTAAGGACGACAAATCCCAGAGGCACTTCACCTTTCACCGGATCATGGACTCCGGCTACTGCACATTCCGCGACGTCCACATGCGATGAAAGCACTTCTTCTATAGCACCTGTGGAGAGACGGTGTCCTGCAACATTGATAATGTCATCCGTCCTTCCCATAATCGACAGATAACCGTCACTGTCTATATACCCTGCGTCAGATGTCAGGTAATACCCGGGATACGCGGAAAAATACGTCCTGATAAAATCAGTATCATTCTGCCACAGTGTTGTGAAACAGCCCGGGGGAAGAGGCAACCGGACGACAATATTTCCGGTTTCTCCTGCAGGCAGGTCATTTCCCTTTGCGTCAAGTACATGGACATCAAATCCCGGGACTGGTTTTGTACATGAACCCGGCTTTATTGGAAGAAGTTCAAGACCGGCACAGTTTGCACCAATTGCCCACCCGGTTTCAGTCTGCCACCAGTGATCGATGACCGGCACGTTCAGTTGCTGCTGAGCCCAGTTCAGTGTGTCTGGATCACACCGTTCACCCGCCAGAAAAAGCATCCGGAATTTTGTAAGATTATACTTTTTAATGTAATCACCTTGGGGATCTTCTTTACGAATAGCACGAAATGCCGTTGGAGCACAAAACAGGACAGAAACCCCGTGCTCTGCAATGACACGCCAGAATGCACCGGCATCCGGAGTACCTACGGATTTTCCTTCGTAAAGGATCGTAGTGCACCCGTAAAACAGGGGCCCGTACACAATATACGAATGTCCGACCACCCAGCCGATATCTGATGCAGCCCAGTAAACTTCACCGGGACAGACATCGTAAATATTTTTCATTGCTCCACATCAGTGCTACGAGATGTCCCCCATTATCCCGCAGTACACCTTTGGGTTTTCCTGTAGTGCCTGAAGTATACAGGAGATAAAGTGGATCAGTTGCGACCACCGGAACACATCCGACAGGTTCCGCTTCCATAAGTACATCCAACGGAACATAACTGCTGTTGGGGAAAACAGCCGTCATCTCGGGACGTTGCACAATGATGCAGGTTGAAGGTTTGTGACTGCTCATGCCAATCGCGGATTCCAGAAGTGGCTGGTAGGCAATGATGCGGTTGACTTCAATCCCGCATGATGCAGAGATCACGACGCGGGGTCTGGCATCCCCAATACGGGCAGCAAGTTCCCTGGCGGCAAAACCACCGAATACAACTGAGTGAATCGCTCCTATGCGGGCACAGGCCAGCATAGCAATCACCGCCTCCGGGATCATCGGCATATAGATGACTACCCGATCACCTTTCCTCACGCCGAGATGTTGTAATCCGCCGGCACATCGTGCCACCAGATCCCTCAACTCACCATAGGAAAAGCGCCTGATTGTTTTTGTAACCGGGCTGTCATAGATTAATGCGGTGTGATCTTTTAACCCGTTCTCGACATGATAATCCAGGGCATTATAACAGGAATTGACCACTCCTCCTTCAAACCAGCGGTAGAACGGCGGGTTTTCACAGTTAAGCACCCGGTCATAGGTCCGATACCATTGGACTTTTTCTGCAGCTGCTCCCCAGAAGCGTTCAGGCTCATTAACAGACTCCCGAAACGCCCGTTCATACTCCCCGGTCATGCACCAAATCTCCCGTATCTGTATAGGAAAAAATGAGACGAAAGGTATTATTCCTTTCCAAAAATGCACCGGATCTTGTGTATTGTTGTGCAAAATCTCGCCTGAAGAGAACCGGGATGGTGGAGTGACGATAAATGTGTCAACTTAAAAAGGAAATAAAAACAGCACAACAGTGCCCCAGGCCTGATTTGAACAGGCGACAACCAGATCTTCAGTCTGGCGCTCTCCCAAGCTGAGCTACTAGGGCAGAATACAAATGTTATCTCTCGTGATTAATAAATGATCTGCTTTCCAGCTTTCCAGCAAAGCCCTGTGACCGTTCATTTTTATACGCCGCGATGACAGTATTAACAGATGCCGCTGCCGGACAAGAGTGCAGATGAAGGAAACTCAGGACTCGCAGGCGCAGTTAAAAGCCGATCGGTGCATGTGGTTCACCTCACGCACAACGATCTTGATGCTGTCGGAGCGGATGCGATTCACCGTCTGAAATATGGGAACGAGAGCGTATTCACCATCTGGAGCTCGGTAGGGAAATTTGCCGTGCTGTTTTCCCTTGTCGCATCCTGTGAGGGTAAAGGCGACCTTCTCTCCATCTCAGATCTCGGTTATCATAAAGGGTCTGAAACGATTGCCGGCATGGCCAGGGCAAATGGATGGAATGTGGAGTGGCGGGATCATCACCGCTGGCGTGATGATGAAGTTAAAAAAATAGAGAGAGAAGTGAGTCTGCTTCGTATAGATACATCAGTCTGTGCATGCGGAATAGTTGCCCGTGATCTTGCACCGGAAAATCCAGTCGCCGCCGAAGTTGCCCGTGTTGTCTGCGATTATGATCTCTGGAAGCATGCTGATCACCGTTCAGCGGTGCTTGGGCAGGTACTTCAGCGCAAGAAAAACCGGGATCATGTCCGTGACTGCCTCGTTGCCGGCAGATTCAGTGATAGTTTAATTGAGCAGGAATACAGGGAAATCAAAACTGAGATGGATGCTATGATTCGGAAGAGTCTGAAGCATGCAACAATTATTGGCAGTAAATACCGGATGGCATTTGCCCCTCTTTACGGGTACCCAAGTGAAACAGCGCATTTCATCCGTGAAGAAAAGAAAACAGATATCGAGGTGATTATCAGTAAAGACGGCAAATTCTCTCTACGATCTGTACCACCAATAAGCCACCTGATAGCAAGAGAGTATGGTGGTGGTGGGCACCCTCATGCCTCGGGAGGTTCATTCAACTTTTCCCTGATCGAGCGCTTCACCTGGTGGCTGTTTAAAAAAAGCCGGCATTTCGATGAATTTTTAAAAATTGCAGAGACTTACTGATATCAGGAATTTCTACTGTCCCGTTTTCAATTCCCTGGTTTCTGATCGTTACTGTATAGTACAGATAGCGGATTCCACCAGATTTTTCCAGTAATCCCCGCATGTATCCGTGCAATATCCTCCAACTGAAATTTGATCAGGATCAAAACAGGAAAGTATGCGTGCAATGGATTCATGGTCGGGATCAACAATAATGATCTTACGGATATCATACTCGCTGATGAGGTTAAGGACTATATCGAGCTGATCACGGCAGACTGCGATCTGGTGCTGGTGCTCCATCAGGCTTGCAAGGCTTTCGCTGTCATGCTGTGGCTGGAAAAAGAACACTTTTTGCATGGTAAGCGATGTGATTTCAGGCTCGTGAATGGTATTACAGATCAGAACATGCCCACTGATACCGACATCCCTCATTGAGCGCATCAGGGTCCGGTACGTGTCCGTTATCGCATTATTCCACTCATCTTCATCATTATAGTACATGTCCCTGATGCCAAGTACATGGGGGGCTGGCATGGCGCACCAAGTGTTTTTTTTCTGCACAACCATCCCGGCCGCATCTTCCGTGACAGCCCTGAGATTCAGATAAATTTCATCAGTTGTTTTTCCGTCGACAACACCTATCAGGCATTCCATTATCCGGTTTTTATAGAATAATCCGCCTGCACAGGGTGTCGTAATTTCTGCTGATACCTGTGGTGCAAGAGACTGGTAAAGCAGGTACGTTGTGATGTCTGCGTACATGCCGCGATGGTCCGCGATCCACTCTGCAAGTGCGGTTACATCCGGCATAGCAGGCTCCGCTCCAAACCCACGTGTTGCCAGTTTCAGCCGTTTTACCATATACAGATCTTATTACTCATTAGCATCTAAAAAGTACTGATGAATACACCACCGCTGCTGGTCACCTGCGGGTTGCCGTATACAAACGGACCCTGCCATCTCGGACATTTGCGAACGTACGTGCCTGCTGACACTTACGTCCGCTATATGCGGCGGTCAGGCGAAGAAGTCGTCTTCGTATGCGGTTCAGACAATCACGGGACACCCATTGTCATATCTGCTGAGGAAGCTGGTGTTTCCCCACGTGCACTCTCTGAACGGTATCACCGGCATTTTGATGAGACGTTCAAACGGATGAATGTGCTATTCGACAGGTTTGGCATGACCGACGACCCTGCGACTCATCACCGGACGACATCAATTGTATCCGGACTTATCAAAAACGGCTATATCTACAAGCAGATTGTGCACCAGGCATATTGCACAAAGTGCAAGAGATTTCTCCCGGACCGCTATGTTGAGGGTGTCTGTCCTCACTGCGGATCACAGGCACGGGGAGATGAATGTGACCAGGGATGTGGCAAACACCTTGAGCCTGGCGAAATAAAAGATCCGTTCTGCAAGGTTTGCGGGACAATAGCGGAGTTCCGGGACCAGGAACATTATTTTTTTAAACTTTCCGGCTTCAGGGAATTCCTTCTTCCCTATCTTGATACGCTGCGGGGAACGAGCAACGCAAAGAACTACGCGATCGGATGGATAAAAGACGAACTCCATGACTGGTGCATCACCCGGACTCTTGAATGGGGTGTGAAGTTCCCTGGCCGTAACGATCTCGTGGTCTATGTCTGGGTCGACGCACCTATCGGGTATATTGCATTTACTGAGGAATGGGCAGAAAAGGCAGGTAAAGACTGGAAGCGATACTGGTGCGGTGAAAACCGGGTCACGCATTTCATTGGCGGTGACATTATCTACCACCACAGCATTTTCTGGCCGGCTCTGTTAAAAGCGGCTGGGTATGGTGTACCGAATGCAATAGTTGCGAGCGGGATGCTCAAGGTAGACGATCACAAGTTTTCGAAATCCCGGGGTTATGTTGTCTGGACCAATGAGGATTACCTCGACAAAGGATTGCCCGCAGACTACCTCCGTTATTATCTTCTCGCGTACACAAGCCACACAAAGGAGCTGAACTTTTCCTGGAAGGTTTTTTCCGAGCGGATCAATAATGAGGTTGTCAACATCTTCGGAAACTTTGTCTACCGTACGCTGTTCTTCGCACACAAAGAATTCAACGGTGTACCTTCCTGCCCGGTTGATCCTGCCATTATTGCAGAGATCGAAAAGAGCCTTGTGAACGTCGATCAGCTCATGCGGGAGTACGAATTTAAGGGAGCGGTGGACGCGATGATGGCTCTTGCGGCGTTTGGCAATACTTACATCCAGACAAATGCACCCTGGAAACTGATCAAGACTGACCGGGAAGCGGCGGCACAGGTGATCAAGAACTGTATTCAGATAGCAAAAGCCGTCGCTCTTCTCTTAGAACCTGTCATGCCGGCAAAAGCACAGGAGTGCTGGACAATGCTGGGTTACAACGACAATGTCTCAAACTACCCTATCAGGGAGGCTGTCCATAATATTCCTGAAACATGCATCAAAGTTCCAGTACCACTCTTTGCAAAGATGGAAGAGGATCTGGTTAAGGAACTCGATGCCCTGCTCCAGAAGCGTGTGGCAGAAGCCAATAAAAAGGTGGAGAAGACTCCCGTTGTTACTTTTGAGGAATTCCAGAAGCTTGACATCAGGACGGGTAAAGTGCTGTCTGCAGAACCTGTTCCAAAATCGAATAAACTCCTGAAATTACAGGTAGATACTGGTGGTGAAATCCGCCAGATCGTGGCTGGTATGCAGCAGTTCTATAAACCTGAGGAACTGGTTGGCAGAGATGTGGTTGTTGTCACCAACCTTGCACCGGCAAAAATATTCGGTATCGAGAGCAATGGAATGATCCTTGCAGCCGGGGATACGGCATCGTTGCTCACACCATTAAAACCAGTAGAGCCAGGATCGAAAATCCGGTAAATTCTGGATTTCTACGTCCATTTTTTCACTATTCCCTGGAGAGTCGCCCGGCATTCATACAATATGTCAGCACCGCCCAACCCGATCCTTCGACACTTCACGCAACCCGGGGAAATTCCTTTTTGAACCAGTTGAATTTCCTGAACTCTGCAACAGTTGCTTCTGCAAGTTTTCCCTCAATACGCCTCCGCCCCTGACACCGGCCAATGCCAGATTTCCCCAGAAGAGTGCTATGCAGCCAATAACCGCTTCTGTCATGCTGTTCTTTCATCATAACCGGCACGCAATGTCGCATAGTTTAAGGATATATCCTGCATATCGGATACGTGCCCATGACAGAAACCATGTTTGAGCCGGCGCATATTGCTACCCTTCTTGCCATGCAGCGGGGGGAGATCACCGAATACTACATCTATAAAAAAATCGCTCTTGCGCAAAAAGACCCCCACAATCGTGAGGTGTTGACACGGATTGCACAGGATGAGCTCGGGCACTATGGAATATGGAAACGGTATACACAACAGGATGTGGCACCCAACACTTTCCGTATCTGGTACTATTACCTGATTGCTCGGGTGTTTGGCATCACATTTGCGATTAAACTCATGGAAGGGCTGGAAAAACGTGCCCAGTCTTATGATAAGGCGTTTATCGATAAGATTCCCGAAATACAGACAATCTTGACAAATGAAGAAACCCACGAGCGTGAGCTCATTGGACTCATCGATGAAGAGAGATTAAAATACGTTGGTTCGGTTGTGCTTGGACTCAATGATGCACTCGTCGAATTTACCGGAACGCTAGCCGGGCTCACGTTTGCAATCCAGAACACGCAGATCATCGCAGTTGCCGGTCTGATCATGGGAGTTGCAGCTTCACTTTCGATGGGTGCTTCTGAGTACCTTTCGCAGCGATCTGACGGAGGGCCAACGGACCCAGTCAAGGCATCAGTCTATACCGGTTTCGCCTATATCGTAACTGTTGCCCTGCTGATCCTGCCATTCCTTATCCTATCCAACCCGTATTACGCTCTCATGCTCACCTTGTTGGGAGCTGTCATGGTAATATTCCTGTTTACGTTTTATATATCCGTGGCCAAGGATCTTCCCTTCTGGAGACGCTTTGCCGAGATGCTTGTAATCAGTCTTGGGATTGCCGCGATATCCTTTGTTATCGGTATACTTATCCGTACAGTGCTGAACATCAACGTTTAAGGACAGTGGGAAGAAACAATCGTTTTTTCCCCGTGCAGATCCCGGTTATTCTACGGTATGAACTATCAGTGACAGGAGTCATGGGGATGATCTGTCCCATCAGTCCGGAAACCAAAAAAATTAGGAACCATCAAATGAAGTACCGATAAGTAGTGGTAAGCGGCTCCCCCGTAATGAACTGAATCTACAAGTGGGATCCAATAAACGGTGAATAACGTGCAACAGAAACCTCCAAGTCCGCTCTAGCCGAATGGTCCGAATATGTCCTGATGGCGGGACAAAAATGTACTGAAAGAGAAAGTAAGCAAGGTTTTTATGACATCATGTTCATATCGTGCATATTGACTCAAATGGGTGTAAGATCAATTCTTTTGAAAATCCCCTCTTTAAACACATATTATTTCAAACATTATGCAACCTATCGATTTATGTATTTTAAATTCAAAAATTGCCTCAATCTCCTCCGACCACTTGAAGTAAGCTGGTTAATAACGTACAATTGTAATTTTAAATGCATTCACTGTGAAGCCAGTGCCGGTTCAACGAAGGTTCTTGAGTTAACCACTGACGAGGCATTCAGACTGATTGATGAATTTAAAAGCATGGGAGTTAAGAGAATTTTACTCAGTGGAGGTGAACCTCTCGTCAGAAAGGACGTTTTTCTTATTATTGAATATATCTTAAGTCGTGGAATACAATACGGTATTTTAAGTAATGGATTCTCAGTCGATAAATTTACTGATAAATTTATGAGAATGAAGCCTTTTATGTTTTTTACCAGTATTGATGGCCTTGAACAAACCAACGATGAAATCCGTGGAGTTCATGGTGCTTTCAAAAAAAGTTTGGATGCCTTAACATTCTTTCAATCAATCGGTGTGGACCAGAGAGTAGTCAATACGTTAGTTCTCCCAAACAATATCCGCCAACTTCCTGAATTGAAAAAAATTATTCAAAAATCCGCTGCCACGTTTTGGAGACTTGCTATTCCAATCCCCGTAGGACGGCTTATGGATAATGAAAAACCATTCCTTGATAAGGATCAATTAAAATACCTTTTTGGATTTATCGATGCCAGTCGGAAAGATTTACATATCGAATTATCCGAAGATGCGGGA
Organism: Methanoregula sp.; assembly: GCA_028679185.1. Taxonomy (GTDB): domain Archaea; phylum Halobacteriota; class Methanomicrobia; order Methanomicrobiales; family Methanospirillaceae; genus Methanoregula. Next base: position 14,448 of record JAJRBZ010000083.1, read on the forward strand.
TATCTTGGTTGCTATGCATTGAAATTGAGATCGTACCACTTTTTTTGTGATGCAGGACTCACCAATTGCGCTGTCATGCCCGATGGAGAAGTACTAGGATGCCAGATTGCGTATGATAATGCATTTTCTGAAGGAAATATTCGGACGCGCTCATTTCAGGAGATCTGGCGCAATGGTTTTTCACATTTTCGTAACCCGCAATTTGAAACGAAATGCCGTGCATGTACATATTTAGAGGCATGCCGGGGTGGATGTTGGGGGATGCGATTGGGAAATAAACATTGTTATAAAGATGTCTGGGAGGAGCCCTCCCATAATTAAATAACCGGTTCCATAATGTTATTCCAATATTTTTTGGTTTATATCTTATTTTTTAGAAGTAATAGTGGAAAATCTGAAATCAAAAGTGATGCATGGTAAAAGCAATGCACTATCGCATTGCAAGTCTATATAGCATTTATCATAAAGATGCTAGGTAATAATTGTCTCTGCCTGGAACAAATGATGCATACAAAAATTAACGGATTGAGAATTGAGGTTATTGAATCAGAAGAAGGTTTTCTAGCAATTAAAGATGAATGGGATGCATTAATCGATAAAAGTATCAATCCTACCTTTTATTCTACTTATCCCTTTGTATTTACAGTTTGGAAAAATTTTAAAAATGAAAATAACCGTTTATTTATACTTTTAGTGAGACGCGATGCAGTACTTGTCGGTATTGCGCCGTTCAGAATAGAGTGTACTATGGTGGGGAAAATACGTCTTTTCAGGAAAATAAAGTATATTGCAGAATGGGGAGAAGGTGATAAACCCTCAATTATTTCAACGGAAAAACAAAGCTATATTTTGGACAGGATTTTCCAGTTCCTGAACGGGGAGTTTACGCAATGGGATGAGATACAACTCATGGAACAACCAGAGAACAGTCCATTTCTTAAACAGAGTTTTTTTGGTAATAAATGGTACTCTACGATGGTTGTTCCAAAAAATCCATCTTTTTATATATCAATTGCCGGGACATGGGAAGAATATCTAATGACTCGTGGAAAAAACACACATAAAACCTGGACTCGCTACAGAAAAAAATTATACGATCTTTCTGAAGGGGTATTATTTCAATGCTATGACGATCCTGAGTTTGTATCTGAATCTCTAAAAAGATTCATTGCTATTGAGCAATCAGGATGGAAAAAGGGTCAGGAGTTTAGCGTGGGTGGCAACGAGAAGAAAAAGAGATTTTATGAAGAATTGCTGGTTCTGTTAGTGCATAAAAAAATGGCAGCAATATATCTTTTAACTTCAGGAACAACTGACATAGCCGGAATAATAGTCTATAAATACAATTCCATTGTTTACATGGCACATATTACCTACAGACCAACGTATGCGAAATATTCTCCTGGAATAATTCTGAATGCTGAGATAATTAAGACACTATTTGGTACGATTTACCATGAATATGATTTTCTTATATTTGAAAGAAAAGATGAGAAATCCTTATACAAGAAAAAATGGTCTACAGGATCTCGACAAACAATGACAATAAAAGTCTCCAAAAGAAATATTCGCAGATTTCTTTTCATCTTGGAAGAATGTGCAAAAAAAGTTCTGCTAAACATTATGAGAAGGATGACCAAATTATCGAAATACTTACCTTATTAAAATTAGGTTGATACCATCATATTTGCCGGATTAATTATAGAAATAGTAGCGCTGATGGATGTATAGAAGCACTAAATCCCTAATAGTATAATAATTTGGTTTCTGGTCAGACGTTTATGAACTCTTCAATATCCAACATAGAAAAAGGTTGGATACAGGAAAACCGAGCTGCGGACTTTTGTCATAGATGAGTGATTAGTGGATACAAAAATTCACGAATTTATGGTAAACAGATATTATCAAGGTGGCTAATCATGATAATATTCTCGTATTTCTATAGATCAACTACATTTTCACAGTCTGTCAGCGGTTCTCCAATATCCACGCGTTTCATTTTCATTAATTGTCTTTTTTGAACAGTCCACAATCTGTGCATAACCAACCGCATTGTACAAACTGATAATCGGTTCTTTTGTAAAGTCTTTGCATCTTTGCACTGCATTTTGGGTACCGGTATTGTGGGGGTTTTATGTCCACCATGCAGGATGTATACAATTTTAAAAGAAATAAGGTAATCCGGGTCAGCAAATGGCTCCTTTTTCTTGCAATTTACCTCTGAATTTTGTCTTAATTTTAAAAAAAGGCGTCCCCTCCAAAAAAATACACAGAAATAGCGGCAATTATTGAAGCCAGTGATAAAGCAATTCACTGAATTACATATATTGATCTTTTTTTAGAAAATATTTCTGTAGAGTATAGTATTTTGTCTTTTTTTGATGATATGAACAAATTATCATAGTGATACTTATAAATATACCAATGATTAAAAAGCCATATTATGGTAAGAACGGAACGGGAGATGACAGGTGTTTACGGACCGGTTCTTCTCACTACCCAACCGGCTCCGGTAGGTTTTATATCCAGATATCTTCTTGGCCTGATGCCCATAATTCCTGTTATTGTCTCACTGATCGCGCTTCCTCTCCTGCATACTGCAGTCAGTTTATTTCCGCCTTCATTTGTCGACTCGCTGGGAACTGTTGTTCCGGACCTTCTTGGACTCATCGAGATTGGTATATTATTAATTGCACCAGTGGGGATTTTCCTTTTTTTCATCTATCTTGGCGATGTGCTGCACTCTACAGAACTATGGGCTGGTGCTTCATTGACTTTACTTTTAAGCGGAATCGGGGCACTGGTAATGGTACAGGATATTGGTCTTCCTTTATTGTCAACCAGATATCTTCTTGTTCTCTTTCAATGGATCGCATATCTGGTCCAGCCTTCCAGTATTATTGCTTCAGTTGTTATTATCACGGGGATTGAATTGTTCCGCCGCACTATACACTATATCATTACTCGCGATGTTGTGATAATTTCAGGAGGAATCTGGAACCTGGTGGAGAATGTCATTCCTCTTCACCAGATTGAAAAATTAGTCCTCGTTCAGAGCCGGCTGGGACATTTTTTTCACTTCGGTACAGTCGCTCTTAAAGGATTGGTATTCGGGAATACGGAAATAGATTTAAGAGGACATGAAATGGCAGGAGACATGGAACCTCCTGACACGGATAAGGTATTCTCTCTGCCCTGGCAGAAAGGATCTCACAATCCTCTTATATGTCTGTATGGGGTACGCGATCCAGAGAGTGTGAAGGTCCGTCTTGAAAAAGCGATACAGCAGATTTCACAAAAATCATGAGGTTTAAGAGTCATACAAAAATCCCTTTGATGGTGTAGGTTTCTGGTATTGTCGGGATATAATGAGATGATACACCTGCCTTCGGATCTGCCAGTCCCTACCGGCCAGTCATGAGTAAAACATCCCTTGTAATAATAAAGTTTAAGGAATCTATTGACCGGATCAGAACAGGGGAAAAAGGCACGGACCTGGTTTTACTATTCACCTATTCCCCTGGGCATCCCGCGTCTCCCACCATGTGGTGTGCTTACCTCTGGTGCAGCAGATTATGATGGTGCAATAACATCGTCAATGCGCAGGATCATAATCGCAGAATCAGCAGCACTAAATATTGCCTGCGTCTTAACCCGCAATGGTTCAACCACCATGGCTTTCATTATATCTACAGGTTGGCCGGTATGAACGCCGAACCCGGAATTCTTTTCACCCGCCTCATTGGCCATGATTATTAAAAGATGTGACAGGAATAAAACAAACTTAACGCAAGCTCCATCACCTTGTATCACAAAACGACGATAGAGCGAAGGACGTGGTCATCATGAACATGCAGGTTGTCAAATGGTTCCTTGATCTTGCTATGGGAATTTCATTTATGTTGAGTTTTGTTACCGGATTTTTCAAGTTCACGTTCCTTATGCGTGTAATAGGCCTTGTTGATCTCGTTCTTCCACTGGCATTGATGAGTGATATCCATGACTGGTCAGGTCTTGCATTGGGTTTTTTTGTTGCTGCCCATCTGGTTTTGAACCGTTCATGGATAATATATATGACCAGAAGAATTCTTTCATATGAAAAAAGCTATAATGTTCGAAAATAACATCACGTTTTTTTTAAAAAACATAGTTGACCGAGAAAAATCCAGCCGGTGTAAACATGTTCACTGTTTAGGTGGAATCAGTTGCCTTTAAATGATAAAAGACGTTTAATGAATTTGAGAAGCTACACACATGAACAAAATTCTGTTTATTGTTGGGTTATGGATCGCCTTGGTGGCTGCTGCACTCCTGTTTTTGAATATCATTGAGTCCGGAGTCGCCGCGGTGATAGGTATCCTGGGTATCGGGCTGATTGGTGCATCCGGTAGTTCGAAAATCAAGCGGCTGTAAATAGAGTCTTGGGTGCTATTAAAGAGATTTGATAATTTTTATTTATTGAAAAATTGACTGTGTGTTATTTAAAAAAAAAGATAACTGATTGTTAATTTGAGAAATAATTTCTCTCTAAGTCCGCGGAATTGGAATAACCCCGCTGTTCCCAGTATCCACGGTAATTGGGATCATCGGACAGCTCAATTTTCTCAATCCACTTAATCCATTTATATCCCCATTTATCTTCAGCGACAAGCTGGAACGGGTACCCCCGTTCAGCAGGAAGCGTTACATTGTTCATTCTGTAGGCCAGAATGATATCATTGTTTATCAGATATTCAAGCGGGAATGAGGTTGTGTAGCCATCGTGCGCTGTAAAGATCACGGTATTTGCACGGGGATCAATTCCTTCAGTGCCAATCAAATCACGGACCAGCACCCCCTCCCACAGAATAGTAACATCCCAGCCTTCGACGCAGAAGAGTGTGACCACTTTTGTATAATGCGGGTACATGTTCAGGACATCGCTGTAAGTATAACTATCTGTTTTATTGGTCAGCCCTGCAATCACAAGCCGGTAATCAGATATATTGACATACTGGGGACCTCTGATTGAGTTTTCGCGAAAATCGCTGATTGAAGAGAGATCTTTTCCTTCATATGATCGTACTTCAATCCTGGAAAGTGCAGCAGTTCCACCAGCCTCCGAACCTGGTGTGCTTCCCTGGAAATAGAAAAGAAAAAATGCACATACGGCGATAATAATTGCCGCAATAACGATAATTGCAGTAGTCTTTGAGTCCATTACCAGAGAAATAATCCTGCAATCTAATTAATCAATGCATGGTGCTCAGGTCTTTTCTGATCGATCTTATACCGGAACGATCCGTAAAAATGTCTGCATGGCAGATTATCTTATGGATTAATTCTCGTGGGAAAAGCAGGTGCGTCAACTCATCGTTAAAACCTCAGGAGGGAATCGTATCTTCATGCCTGCGTGCAAGAGGATCCCAAGACTTTGCTGCTCTGTTTTTTGGTGATAGAATAAAGAGACCTTTTTGTATAATGCCGGTATGCTATCACCCGCCTCTTTTCCATGAACAATCCGGAAGAGAAAACCCATATCGGCGGTTGGATTATGGAGAGCTGCCGTTAGGAATCCGGATTTTGTCATTACTCCAAAAATTTTCGAAGTTAAATAAAACCATAAATAATTCTTCAACACATCTACACAACAGCAAAAAGATGGATGGATATCATGAATCAAACCATTATTATTATTAGTCTCGGGATCATGTGTCTCGTCGGGATAATATTTGCGGGTTGCGTTGGTTCCGGTCCGGGAAATCAGGCCATACAGACCCCCTCACCAACACCATTCGTAACCCCAGTGATAGCAGGTCATATTGTCGTGAACGAATCTCAGAACAACGCCCTTGTGTACATGAACAAAAGTAAAGTCATTACTCTGAAATTGCAGGAAAACCCTACAACCGGATTCCAGTGGAACCTGACAACGACTTCGGGGTTGCATATACTGAATGATACGTACGAACCATCCGATACTTCAGGTAGACTGGTCGGATCCGGTGGGATTCATCAGTGGGATATTTCAACCGATACGATTGGGGAACAGAAAATTCATGCTGTGTACAAACGATCGTGGGAGCAGACTACTGGTAATGAGACAACCTTCTCTATGACAATTATGGTCGTTTAACAACAATTTTTTCAACGATGCTTGACTGAAGACCAAAAAGAGGTTTCATCTAATCAGATTATTTTTATTCAGATTCTATTGTCAAAGCGATACTATTCCCTCTTACCCACTGATACGGTACGATCCTAACGGAGATCTCCCAAAATACTCGTCGAAGATCATAGAAAGATTGACATCATCAGGCGCCTGGTAAGGTTTTGGCTTGTATCCCAAAATCTTCCGCATATCCCTTCTTATATAAAATGAACGCTCCCTTATTATCGCTCTCTGCTTTCCGATTGGCACCGGGAGTTCGTGGATATGACTGTGGCATAAGTCACAGACAACCATGATACGTGTTGACGGGTCGCGTTTCATCTCTTTATACAGGCGCCGTGAGATGCGATGGATTTTTAGAAATGATAAAGGATAATAATCATAGCAGAGCTCACAAATTTGTTCAGCTGCAATTTTTAGTTTCCGTTCCTGTGCAGGAGTCAGTTTTATCAGGTCAGTATCAGGCATAATCTATCTCAGCTGAGATCACCCGACCATTATACAGAAGAGGATAAAAGATTATTCCCTCTTCCATCATCATAGTTCAACAAATGAACTGCAAAATACCATATCATCGCCGCTTAATGCTGATGGGTGAAAGAAAAACACTTTTTACTCTCCCTTTCTTTGCCTTTTTAAGAGACCAGATCTTTTAATAAATTTGGGTATAGTACCATTTTAACTACCAACTCGTAAAAGGAATTACGAGGAAGAAATGGTAAAAATATCATGTCCAAAATGCGAGGCTAAAAAAGTTTACCTTCTTTCTAATAGGAAAAGGAAA
>JAJRBZ010000084.1 GCA_028679185.1 Methanoregula sp.
GGTACGAGAAAGTGTTCAGGGACGGACTGGTGACTGATTACGAGCTCGGGATCCGCCACAAGAACGGGCATGTGACCCCGGTCATGTACAATGCAACAGTATACCGGGATGAATCCGGAAACGTTGCCGGGGTTTTTGCTGCCGCACGCGATATCACGAATTAAATGAGGATCGAACAAGGAGACTCTGACTTTAGCTCTTTGGCATGAAAATGTATTGAGTATTTGGTATGAAAATCGCTCCGGGATGTTCATACAACACCCCGGTACTATCGGCTTTTGGGTTGTTTTCATCAAACATGCATGAACGTCATTCTGACGTTAATATCTGTTTCAGTCTATAAGGTGAGACTATTCCCGGATCCAATGAGTTCTATAGAGCGTGCTATGATGCTTTACGGTATAGATGGCTGATGGAAATGCTTGAGGTATTTTCATACCTGCCAAAAAATCGCATATTTTATATAACTTGTTTTCGATTAAAAAAATTATAATTGATTGTGTTAGGATTACCAAAGCTTTGATGTAATGAGTACACAATCATCCTCAAAAAAAAAGAGCTGGATATCAATTTCATTCAACAATCTGGCTGTCTGCAAACCGGTTCTCACTCGCAAGCAGGAACTCCGGTGTCATGTGCAGGCAATCCTTGGGGCAGATATCATTGCACTGGGAGCAGAAGATGCACTGGGCGATATAGATGCGGACACGCTTTGTTGTCGGGAGAAATTCGATGGCATGCGCCGGGCAGACCTTGAGACAGAGCTGGCACCCGATGCACGACTCCCGGTCATATGCAATCTTTCCCCTGAATCTGGGGGGGACCAGCACAGGGGGGCTAATGGCAGCCTCACCCAGTGCAACCTTGTGCAGGAATGTTGTCACCGAGGGCGGGAGGTAGCGGGCCGGAAACGCGTTGGTGGCCGGTGTTTTGAAGAGCTGCCTGAGCAGTTCAGGTACCATAGGAAGGCGGACCATGGTCACACCACCCTCAGGAAATGATCAGCCATAACCAGTAACAGGCCGGCTATGCCGATGAGGCTGAGATACATCCAGTATACCGAGACCACCTGGTTGATGCGGAACCGGGCCATCGAAACCCTGATCAGGCTTACTGCTACAAAAGCGACCAGTACTACCAGGACGAGGTAGAATAGCAGGTCAAGAACCGGTTGCAGGATGGCCGGTGCCGGGAGCATTGCGGAGAGCCGGTACGGGATAAAGAGCGCTACAACAAGCGAGGCCATGACCACGGTCTTCACACCCTGCGTGAGAGTAAAGAGCGCAAGGTTCTTTCCTGAATACTCCACCAGGATACCGCCGGCAAGCTCTGTTTCCGCTTCAGGCGTGTCGAAGGGAATGCGGGAGAGTTCTGCCGGGGTTACGATAAGGAGGACAAAAAACAGGATCAGGACACCGATAATTCCAAGCGGACCCACAAGCCCCCAGACGGGATTGGCCTGCACACTCATCATTGTGAAGGGGAGCGGGATCCCGGAAGCGGCAAGCTTCCATGCGATTGCGATGATGACAACGGCAAGCGGGAACTCGTACGCGATCATGGTCACCATCTCTCTCTGGGCTCCGACAGTTGCATACGGTGATCCGGAGGAGAAACCTCCTGCAACCAGTGCAAGGGCTGGCAGGGTCAGGAGATACATGACAAGTATCAGGTCTCCACCGCCGGAAAGAACCGGTTCAAACCCACCGACAGGGATATAGAGAAGGATGGTGAGAGCTGATGCCAGTGCAACAACAGGCGCCATATTGAAGAGCCATGGTATGGAATTTGCGGGCACCACATTCTCCTTGCTGAAGAGCTTGCGTATGTCCGTCAGGGGCTGGCTGAGCGGGGGCCCGATGCGTGCCTGCATCCGGGCAGTCACGATACGGTCGACACCAAGCAGGAATAATGCGACAAATATACCAAAGATCCCTACAAGAACCGCTCCTGCCACCGTCCCAAGCAAATCTAATGGCATTTTTCGATCCTCCTCGTCTTCTCAATAGAGAGCCGGGTCAGCTCTTCCTTGGTCAGGTAACCCGGAGAACCACCGTCCCGTATGACGGAGACACGATCCGTACAGGACATGCAGGGATCAATGGATGCCACGATAATGGGGACATCTGCCAGCTGCTCACCTTTGAGCATGGGGATCCATGACATCAGGTTGCTGTAGGAGGATGCCTTTACCTTCCATGTCACCGGGGCATCATTGCCGTCCATGCGGACATAGTGCATGCATTCACCCCTCGGGGCTTCCACCCTGCCAATTGCCTCTCCCTGTGCCTTTTTTAAAGTGAGCAGCAGCTTGGGCAGCTTCTTCTCCCAGAGGATCTCTCCGGCAGGCAGATTATCCAGGCACTGCTGGATAATATTGATGGACTGGGCGATCTCTAACAGCCTTACGATGATCCGGTCGTACACATCCCCATGAGGTCCCCCGAATTCCTGCGGGGGAAGCACGGGGTGGACATCGAGGTCACCATAGGCGCAGTAGGGGTAATCGTGCCGGACATCCATGGCGACACCCGATGCCCGTGCAGTCGGCCCGATGGCACAGAGGAGCTGGGCATCCCTGTAGCTCAAAAGACCGTGGCCCCTGCACCGCATACGTATGGTACTGTCATCCAGAAAGACGGTCTTCATCTGATCAAGCAGCCCCCGGTAATAGGCAAGGCCCTGTTTAATCAACGGGATCTGGTCGTTACTGATATCCCTGCGGACGCCGCCGATCTGGACAATCCCGTAGTTCACCCGGTTCCCGGTGAGGTTCTCGATAAGGTCCATTGATTGCTCCCTCACGCGCCATGCAAGGAAGAGCAGCGAATCAAAACCGAGCTCGTGGGCAGCCACTCCTGCCCAAAGGAGGTGTGACTGTATCCGCTCGAGCTCGTGCAGGATAGTCCTGATATAATCAGCCCGCGGAGGTACTTCGATTTCGGTAATCTGCTCCACGGCCCGTGCAAACGACAGCGAGTGCACAATTCCGCAGATGCCGCATATCCGGTCGGTGAGGTGGACGATCTGGACCGGGTTCCTTCTCATGCCCATCCATTCGATTCCCCGGTGGGTATTACCCGGAGCAAAGTCAACCGATTTGACCACTTCTCCTTCCATCTGGAAGGTGAACATGACCGGCTCTTTTAATGCTGGATGTACCGGTCCGATAGGGACTGTATAGGGGATTGACTTTTTCGTTGTATCGCCGTTCATTCTGCTGCGCCTCCCGTCTTTTTCTCCTTTCCTTCTGCGGCCGGCACTTCCTCAACTGGTTTCTTTTCCGGAACCGGTGGTACCGGCCGGTCTTTTGGCCGGTCGATAGCCCATAGTTCCCTGACCATCTCAGGCTTTATCCCCGTTTCGTCCTTCCTCCAGGGATAAACTCCCTGCGGGAAATCATCGGGAAGGAAGAGTCTCCGCCCGTCCGGGATATCTGATACTGTAATACCGAAAAACTCCTGTTTTTCGCGTTCCGATAACAGGGCTCCGGGCATGAGATCAGTGATAGTGGGCACGGTCAGATCGGTTTTCGGGAGACGAATCCCGAAGGTGACCATATACTCACCGAATTTTGTGCCATAGAAGACCGAGAAGATGTAGAGAAGTTCAATCTCTTCCCCAAGATCATTTCCAGCGATTACGGCAAAGTGCGGGAACCTGATATCGATGAGTTTTTTGATCGCGGGTTTGAGAAGTTCCCGGTCGAGCCGTATCCAGATATTGTAGCCCTTTGTCTTATGTACCCCTTCCCCACGCTCGCTGATCCGGGCATCGTGAATACCGGCTCCGAATTCAGCCTTGTAGAGATCGATAACCTCCTGGGGGGAGAGATGCGGCGTCTCCGTCATTGTGCTGCCTCCAGACGCTCAAGTTTCTCCCATGCCTTCACAACCCCGAATATGATTGCCTCTGGCCGTGGGGGACACCCGGGAACATACACATCGACAGGAAGCACCTGGTCGATCGGCCCGTCAAGGTTGTACGAGTCATAAAAGACCCCGCCCGACTGACCGCAGGTACCGATACACATGACCAGCTTTGGATCAGGTACCTGCTCGAAAACCCTCCGGACTTTCGGCGCCATCTTTCTGGTGACAGGGCCGGTCACCAAGAGCACATCGGCATGCTTTGGCGAACCTACCAGCCTGATACCGAACCGCTCGGGGTCATATCGCGGGGTTATTGTCGCCACAATCTCGATCTCGCAGCCATTGCAGGAACCGGTGTTGAGGTGAAACACCCAGAGCGATCGGTTGAATGATTTTGTCAGTTTCATGAAAGCACTCCTATAACAACGAGAAGCATTGCCGTTACTGCAACAAACCAGATCATATAATCGGTCAGGACACCCGTATGTATTGGCACAATGGCGTCATAATAACCTTTCAGTGCCTGCAAAAATCCCCAGTACAGGTTGCTGGCCCTGATATGGACTGCTCCCTTCTCCGGTTCCGCATTGCCGGAGAGGTAAGGGCGCCCCTGCTCAGTTCCTTTTTTGTACGAAGATTCTCCCGTTTTCCAGAGAAGGTACACAACGATGGTGGCAGCCACGAATGCAGCCAGCCATGCAACAGGAGCCCATATACCATATCCGGTCAGCACCGGTGCAGTCAGATCCATGTCAGGCACCTCCCAGCACTGATGCGATATACCCGCCCTGGTTCGCCAGCGCATTTGCAGCGGGGGCGACAAGCATGTCCACCACCGGCTGCGGGAACAGACCGAAGAGGATGACGATTGCAGCAAGGATGCCCATACCAATCAGCATCGGAAGCGGGGCTTCCTTAACGTCTGCATACTCCGGAAGCTGTGGCCCCATGAATACCGAATGGAAGACCTTGACAAACGAGGCGAGGGTGAGGATGGAAACAACCATCGCGATAATCGCAAAGATAGGGTTGAAAAGGTAGACGGATTCGTAGATCATCAGTTTTGAGGCGAAACCGTTAAAGGGCGGGATTCCTGCAATTGCGAGTGCACCGATGATGAAGAAGATCATCGTGTACTTCATGGTGTGCCCAAGCCCGCCCATTTTGTTCAGGTCGCGGGTACCAATCCGGTAGAATATTGCTCCTGCAGTCAGGAAGAGGAGTCCCTTGTACATCGCATGGTTGAAGATGTGGAAGATGCCCCCCTCCATTGCCATAAACCCGTACGCGCTTGTGAGTGTAGTATTGCCGAGCACTGCGAGTCCGACACCTACACCAAGAAGCATATAACCGGTCTGGGACACCGCGTGGTATGCCATCAGGCGTTTGATATCTTTCTGGGGAATTGCCATCGTCACGCCAATGACCATCGAGAGCACGCCGAGGATGATGATGATCCATCCAACGGTGGCACAGTTCATGGTCATGTTATACATCGTGAAAACGACCCTGAAGAGCCCGTACAGGCTTGCCTGGCTTGCAACCACCAGGAATGCAGTCGCCGAAGACGGGGCCATGGAGTAGGCATCGGGAGTCCAGAAGTGCATTGGCACCGCACCGCACTTCATCGCGAGCGCAGCGACGAGGAAGACGAGCGCAATCTTGTCCAGCATCGAAAACTGCATCCTCTGGGCAATCATCGCGATGTTGAGCGCATCATATTGCCCGTAATAAATCCCGATAGCAAACAGGACGAGAATCGCACCAAGGGTTGAGAGGATGAAATACTTAAGCGCAGCTTCCACCGCCAATCCTCCGTCAATACGGTACGCGATAATCCCGGCTGAGGCGAGGGAGAGGATCTCCAAAAACACGAAGAAGTTGAAGAAATCCCCGGTCGATACCATGCCGAAGACCCCGGTGATCATCAGGAGATACAGGGCATAATAACCCTCGAGGTTGGTGTTGCGGGACTCTGACGACAACGAATATAAAAGTACCGAAGTGCCGACAATCGCGCAGATGACATCCATGAACGCACTCATTGCATCCACGGTGAAGATGATTCTGATCGGGATGCCCCCGGAATCCAGCGGGACGGCGAGATTTGCTGCGGCAGCGCCGAACACGTAGATCACGGTGCCAGTGGAAAATACCCTGAACGCAAGAATGAAGGCGACCGCTGCAGTGAGGAGCATCGTGCCCATCACCCACAGGTTTCTTGCGGCGGCTGAGATTTTGCCGACAGCCGGGATGGTGAATGCCGCAAAGAGTGGTATGGCTACCAGTAGCGCCGGTGCATTGGTGACGATGAAATCAACAAATGTCATCCCTGGAGCCTCCGAATCTCATTGATATCAACAGTGCCGTATTTTTTCTTTAGCACCATAGCAAACGAGAGAACCAGCGCACTTGTCGCCACCCCGATGACAATTGACGTCAGCGTGAGTGCCTGGGGTGTCGGCAGCACCATCAGTTCTGAGGGTGCGAGTGTGAAGATAGGGGCAACACCTCCCTCGCGGTAGCCCAGCGAGACAAGGAACAGGTTTACCGCGGATTCGAGAATGTTGATGCCAAGCAGGATCTTGATGATGTTCTTTTTCATTAGGACCGTGACAATCCCGATAAATGTCAGGACCACCACAGTGATGAACGGCAGGTTCCAGAGCATTTCAGGACTCCTCCCTTCTGATTCCGGATAGCATGTACAGGATCACGAGCGTGAGTCCTCCCCATACTTCACAGCCAACAGAGAAATTCATTAACGGGACGAACCCGCCGGTGTTAAGCTCCCCGGCATTGATCCCGTACGGCACTGGTATTCCAAACAGTGAACCGCTGGCATTCAGGTAATTGAAGAAGAACACCTGGCCGAATGCAAAGGCAAGAAGGGCAACCCCGATAAACCCGACGAGCCCGATCACTTCCTGACCCATCAGCACCTTTCCGCTAAGCCATTCGCTGACTTCCGTATAACTGTACGCCACGATGACCAGTGCACCCCCCGTAGCAATCACGGCACCACCCTGGAACCCCCCCCCCGGGGTCAGGTGGCCGTGCGCCACAATATACAGCCCGAAGATCAGGATCGCCGGGTAGAGGAAGTCTGCCCCTGTACGGACAATCCTACTCATTCTCATATTCCTCACCTGCCTGCATCTTCCGGAATATCAGAGAAACACCAATCACAGCGCAGAACAGTACCGTGGACTCCCCAAGGGTATCAAATCCTCTGAAATCGAAGGTGACTGATGTACACTGGTTGTTTGTCCCGGTCTGTTCCTGCCCGAACCTCAGGAAATAATCATCCATGTCGGTCATTTTCGGGGCACCGAAGGTAAGGGTCAACGCCATCACCCCAAGGAATGCAGAGAGGATGAGAAGGGAACCAATCAACACAACCGTCTTCTTCATGAGCTCCCCTCCTCATATCGCCCGGTCGCCCGGATCGCTATGATAAGTATTGCCGTTGTCAGCCCAGCCCCGATCGCTGCCTGGGATATCGCAACATCGGGCGCCTGGAGTATGTAGAATTCCAGCGATATCAGGAAACTGAAGAGGCCCGCCGCAAGGGTTGCTGCCAGCAGGTCCTTGAAATAATAGGTCAGGACAGCTGAGACGATCAGGCCGAGAAGTACCAGAATCTGGGGTATCTGTTCGATCATAGTCCTGCCTCCTCCAACCTGTCGACAACCGCAAGCATTGGCTTGATTCCGCTCTTATGGGCGGCCCGTGCAATTGCATGAGCGCTGACAGCATTCGTGAATGCGAGGCACGCAGCTGCAAGGAAGGCATGGATGGCAAGGGTGAGATACTGGCTGTCATTGATGATGTAAAACTGGTACATCCCATAAACGATTACCGCAAGCGACGTGAATATCGAACCAAACGTCGTTGCCTTCGTTGTCGCATGCATACGGGTATACAGATCAGGGAACCTAAGGAGCCCGATCACCCCAAGCGTATTAAAGACCACACCGATGGCAAGGAAGGCGTAAACAATTATTTCAACAACGGTCATGTCAGAGCTCCCCCCCGATATACTTGGCAATGTACAGTGTGCTAACGAATGAGAGCAGCCCGTATACAATAGCAACGTCAACGAAAATAATCTCCTTAAACACCACTCCAAAGAGGATCATTGAAGCAATGACAAGGGTGTTCACTGTGTCGAGTGCTATGACACGATCAGGGGCGGTCGGCCCGAGTACCAGCCTGACCGTTGCGAGTGCCA
>JAJRBZ010000085.1 GCA_028679185.1 Methanoregula sp.
GCTACGGCTGTTTCGATGACAGGAGCGAAGCCGATCTTTGTTGATGTTGATGAGCAGACATTCGGCATTGACCCGGTAAAGGTTGAGGAGAATGTAACGTCAAAGACCAAGGCTGTAATCGCGGTTCATCTCTTTGGTCAGCCATTTGATATCCAGGGAATAAAACAGATCTGCGAATCACATAATCTGATATTGATAGAAGATGCTGCACAGGCACAGGGTGCTATGTTTAATGGTGAAAAAACCGGGGGATTTGGGCAATTCGGTTGTTTTTCATTTTACGCGACAAAAAACATGACCACCGGAGAAGGCGGCATGGTTACAACCAGCGATAAAACGTTTGCCGATCGCCTTCGCCTTCTTATCAACCACGGGCAAAGCGAAAAATACCTCCACACACGGCTCGGGTATAATTACCGTATGACAGATATTGCTGCTGCGATAGGACTCGTACAACTGAAGAGGCTTGAGAAGTTCAATACACGTCGCCGGAAAAATGCGGAGTATTATGATACACACATCTCGGTTAAAGGGATTGTGACTCCGGTAGTGGCTCCAGGTATGCACCATGTGTATCACCAGTATGTTATCCGCCTCACGGATGAATTTCCGATGAAGCGTGCCGATTTTTTGGAATATTTAAAAGCAAAAGGAATCGGGACTGCTGTACACTATCCCATACCGATTCATCGCCAGCCATTGTACGCCAGCGCTCTTGAACCTGAAACCTGTCCGGTATCGACCAGCCTCGCGTCTTCTGTCCTGAGTATCCCCGTTCACCCCCTTCTTGACCAGAAAGAGCTTACCTATATCTGTGATACCATTAACAAGGTGAAATGAATGGATGTCGGTGTGATTGGTGTCGGCACAATGGGGAAGAACCATGTTCGTGTCTATTCAGAATTAAAAAGGGTGAATTCCCTTGGCATTTATGATGTGAACACCGAGGTTGCAAAATCTCTTGGTGAAAAATATGACGCAACGGTGTATGGGTCAGTCAGCGAATTAATCGATAATTCTGATGCGGTAAGTGTTGTCGTTCCCACGCAGTTCCACTCGCCTGTTGTGGGGCAGGTATTCTCGAAAAATAAATCTGTGCTTATCGAAAAACCAATCTGTTCAACGGTAGCGGAAGCTGTACATCTGATGAAAAAAGCCCCTCAGGGAATCACTATTGGAATCGGGCATATCGAACGGTTCAACCCGATCGTTGCCGAGATTAAAAAAATCGTAAAAAATCCCATCTATATGGAGTTTAAACGCCACAACCCTGCATCGGCCCGGATAACCGGAAGTTCCGTTGTTGAAGACCTGATGATTCATGATATCGATATACTTCTGAATGTTTTCTTCCCGACTCCCTCCGATATTCATAGTGTTGGAAATGCGGATGTGATGAGTGTACTGATGAACTGCAATGGTATACCGGTTTCCCTGTCAGCAAGCCGGAAGGCATCAAAGAAGATTCGGATGTTTTATGTCGAAGACGAAGAGTTCACCATTGAGGGCAATTTCATGACACAGGAGGTTATCATCCACCGCAAACCTGGTCAGTACCATGTTGAAGCGGCGCGATACGTGCAGGAAAATATCATCGAGAAGGTGATGGTAAATACAGTCGAACCGCTGAAACGCGAACTGGAAACATTTATAGACTGTGTTGACAAGAACCTGCCATTCCTGATCCCTCCGGAACAGGCAATACGCAATCTCGAATTCTGCGAAAAAGTCAGCTCTGCAATGTAAAACCGGAAGTGAATTTGATAATGACACTTGAAGCATTGATACGGAAACGGGGGCCAATCAAAAAAATTGGTGTTGTCGGCATGGGTTATGTTGGCATTCCTGCAGCCGTGCTCTTTGCAGACTCCCCCGAATTTGATTTTGTTTACGGCTTCCAGCGGGATTCCTCATCGTCAGGTTATAAAATTGAAATGCTGAACCGTGGTGAAAGCCCCCTCAAGGGTGAAGAGCCCGGGCTTGAAGAACTCTTAAAAAAAGTTGTTGCAGCTGAAAAATTCTTATGTACATCGGATTTCTCAAAAATTGGTGAACTGGATGCTGTGACGCTTTCAATCCAGACACCTTTTTTAAACAAGGAAGATCTGCTGCCGGATTTCTCTGCTCTTAAAGAAGGAATCAGGCAGGCCGGGCGCTATCTGTCTCCGGGGATGCTGGTTGTTCTGGAATCCACCGTTACTCCTGGTACTACCGTCACGTTTGCCAGAGAACTTCTTGAAAAGGAGTCGGGACTAAAAGCTGGTGCTGATTTTGCGCTTGCTCATGCTCCGGAGCGTGTGATGGTTGGAAGGCTTCTGCGAAATATCCGTGAGCACGACCGGATTGTTGGCGGGATTGATACGGTGAGTACCAGAAGGGCAACTGAACTTTACTCCCCGGTTCTTACCATAGGCAAAGTTATCCCGATGTCAGCAACTGCTGCGGAAGTAACAAAGACCACAGAAAACACGTTTCGCGATCTCCAGATTGCTGCAATCAATGAACTTGCACTCTACTGCGAAGCAATGGGGGTTAATGTATATGATGTCCGTACCGGTATAGACAGCCTCAAGGGTGAGGGAATCACACGGGCCATGCTCTGGCCTGGAGCTGGTGTTGGCGGACATTGCCTGACAAAAGACACGTATCATCTTGAACGGGGTGTCCAGGTGCTGGGAAAGGATCTCCTCGATTACCCGAAGGGTGAACCCTCCCTCTATGTGCTTGCCCGCCATATCAACGATTTTATGCCCACCCATATGTTCCATCTGACATTGGATGCACTGAAACGTGCCGGTCGATCTGTTCAAGGTGCAAAGGTAGCGATTCTCGGGTGGGCATTTCTATCCAATTCTGATGATACACGAAACACTCCTGCAGAACCGTACCGGGATAACCTGATCCAGGCAGGTGCAATTGCAGACGTTCATGATCCCTACGTAAAAGAGGATTCTGGTGTTCCCATCCTCCAGAATCTTGATGATGTGATGAAAGGTGCGGATGCCATCGTTATCTTTGCCGGGCATCATCAGTACAAAAACCTGGATCCGGACTATATCCGGACTCTGTCCGGAAAGACGCACCCGGTAATTATTGATGGCCGGAATATGATTGACCCCGACCTTTTTATCAAACACGGGTTCGTATACAAAGGGATCGGCCGTGGCGACAAAAATATGCACAAAATTTTGGGAAAGGTATAATTTGAAATGATATATTTTCCTTTAATTTTGAACCTGACATGTAACTGCTATTCCGGTATGTTTTTTTATAATTTTATCTGATAACTTATGGCAAATTCAGTTACCTGATTCATAACAATCCTAAACGATAATGTATAAATCGGACGTTGAAAGATGTAGTACAGAATGCTTCTCTTTCTTGGATTAGTGCTCTTGTTTGTTTCCCTGATTCCGTATATGGTTTATTTATTTGGCATTTATTTCGGGAAGAAACCTGATGCAGTTCTCCCTCTGCTGAAATACCCTGATATCAGCATAATAATGTCCGCTTACAATGAAGAACAGGCTATCAAGAAAAGAATCGCAAATATAAAAGAGTGTAATTACCCCGTAGAGCGCTATGAAATTCTCTTCATTGATGACTGCTCAAGCGATAATACAAAAAACCTGGCAAAATCCTGTCTGGAACGCTCGGGATTAACCTACGAACTCATCGCAAATACTGAACGACTGGGTACAACCCGATCGTATAATTCTGCAATAACCAGGGCAAAAAACCCGATTATTGTAACCACTGATGCCGATGTTTTTTTTGAACCTCATGCACTCAATTTCCTTATCGGGAGACTGTTAAGCAATGAACAAATTGCCGCGGTAACCGGAGAACTCAGGCCGTGTATGAATGCCAGTAGTACCACGATGCTTGAAGGGGTATACCGGTCGTTTTTTGGCCGCATGTGTGATTGGGAAAGCTCTCTCGATTCGACATATAATTTTAATGGCGCCATCGTTGCTTTCCGTTCAGACTGTATCCAAAGGATAAATGATAAACGCGGTGCTGATGATGCGAATACAGCATTTGAAGCAATACGGAGGGGATATCGTGCAGTTTATGAGAGCAAGTCCATTGTCTATGAGGATATCCCACGGAGTTTTAAAACTCAGTACCGGCAAAAAACCCGCAGGGCAACAGGTCTTATCGAAGCAACCTTATCAAATTTGGATCTTTTGGGGAAAAAAAGATGGTTTTCTTGTTTTTTTTACCCACTGAGAATTTTTATGTATGTTTTCACTCCTGCAATTTTTTTCCTGTCGCTGCTAATACTCTTGATGGGGCTATTCCTTTTTAGCCCATTTTTACTTATTGTAATATTCATACTGCTTGTCAGTTCAGGAGTTGTTTGGAGGCAAAATCTGGTTTTTGCATTTATACTAAACCAGTTTTATCTTTTGGCAGGCTTAATGAACCTTGGAAAAGATGTGAGAGTCTGGGAAAGTACATCCAGTAAAAAAAGCGGTGGGTCCTCATAAAAACTGTTGAGAATTTTACGGATTCTATTTTTAGTCTTCTTACGTTTTTGGTCAAATCGCGTTATTTTCTTGCAATAGTGATATAGCCTGAATGGCAAATACTGGTTGACGGGCGGGTTCCCCGTTTTGACCGTGTCATTTCCCGTTCAATCAACTCATGGGTATGCAGTTCAGAAAACAGCCCGGATGCTGCATCAACTACAATTACCATCTGCTCCAAAAAAGGGGTGTAGCATGCGAGATACCCTCCGGATTTAAGAAGGGAGTGTGCATGCAGCACATGTTCCGGCTGGATTTGCATATCGAGATGTACAATATCAAAATTCCCAACGGCGGAAAGGAAATCCGCCGCTATCGTTTCAACATTTTTTAGTTTTGCCTCCATGATGTTTTTCTGTGCAAGTGCTGAGAAATCAGGGCGCACCTCAAACGTTTTAACCGTTTTTGCTATACCACCAAAGTAGATGGCGGCAATCCCGCTTCCCGTCCCTGCATCGATTACGTCATCATTGTGGTTCATTCCGGTATAAGCGATGACAAGCCCGATATCTTTTGGGAGCATTGGTGCTCCTGACCGTTTGCCATGAGTAAAAAAATCAGTCGGGCGGGGAATACGGACAATAAATTCATATCCGCTATGAGTTGTCAGGATATCCCCGGCTGTTATTCCAACGAGCATTGACAGATCAAGTTGTCCCTTGTCTGTCGAGAGTATTCCTGCACCGGCCCTTGTGAAAAATTCCCTTCCTTGACCTACGAGAAGTACGCGATCGCCGGGTTCAATCATGGCCTGGAAAGGAACATTATGGCTTCAGCAATATCGCCTTTTGTCGCGATAAGCGCTTCTTTTGCCTTCTCTTCAGATACATTTGCCTGTGATGCAACCATGGTTACATCTTCTTTGGGAATATCCGGTGCCCCTTCCTCAAACCTGGGTTCCCCGATAATCTGATACGTGGTTGTACCCTGCATGGTCATCGCAGTCACTTCTGCTGCATCAAAAATGTAGTTGCCCTTCGGTGTTTTAATGACAATACTCTGTACTTCTTCAATCTGCTCGACCTGCATGCCGAGCTTCTTCATCATCGCCTTCATCTGGCGTGGATTGATATTTCCCGGAAGCATCCTTCTCACTACCCTGCCGTACTCTTACCGCTACTCCGTAATTAAATGCAAGCATCTCAGTACCTGAAACAACTGCAACTCCGCACGCTAACAGCCTGTCGTTAGTGTCGACAACAAGTACATCATCACCCGCGCGAATCTTCGGGTCAGCAGCGACCACATGTTTTGCAAAGGCATTTTTACCTTTTTTTATAAATTCGGACACATCCTCACGGATAACGACCCGGTAATCTGGTGCCGGAAGCACTGAACTGAGACGTTTTGCCCCCTCGAAACCAAGCGTTAACCTGCCATCTGAAGCCCGGACCGTTGCAAGACGCGTACCTCCAAAAAGGATTTGGCGGATTCGCCCGGTAGTCGAGAAGATGAATGTACAACCTTCCGGGAACATACCGGTACCCACACGCCATCCGAACTGGTAATCAGCGATGGTCTGGACACGCCGCAGCGAACTGTTCTCCGAGTATCCTGTTGACACGATTCACAAACTCCTGTTCAGCCGTTCTCGGGATATATGCCCCGGCCGCGATCTTATGGCCGCCACCACCGCCACCATATTCTGCGGATGCATCACTGAGTGCCTGCTGGAGATCGACACCTTTCTCAACAACCCGTTCATTTGTCCTCATCGACACTTTAGTAAGGTTGGTATCCTCAGGCACTTCACACATGACAAGGATGGGTTTTGCGCAATTCAGTTTGGAGAGTGCCATCCCGGCGCCTATGCCGACTATAGTATCCGGGTAACGCCCACCCACATGGATATACTGTAGATATTCGAGTTCCTTTACACCGCTATCAATGATATACTGGAGCAGGTTGCGGATAATTGCCCGGTGATTGTTGAGCATGTGTTCGCCTTCGCGATATGCGATACCACGGTCTCCCCGAAGGATTGAACTCCCCACCTGCGGTTTTGACCACCTCCCGCAGGCGTTGAGCATGGTGGCATATTCCTGTGCATTCCGCAACGGAGTCCTGGGAATTTCATCCGGAAATCCATACGTTTCTGCAAGGAGCCTGTCTACCCGTTCACCATTGGCAATCAACTGCTCGGCAAGGGCAGAGATGATAGTTCTCCTGTCTTCAACCGGGATCTCTTCCCATACCAACCAGCGCCCGTCTTTATTCTGCTGCCGAATACCAAGTCGTTTCAGGAACTGTCTGGCACCTTCAGGATTGTTACTGATCCCTTTGATGAAAGGATCATCATTGTAGGCAATAGACAGGTGGATCGGTCGCGTTGAGGTTCCATAGCAGTTAAGATCCTTTTTACGAACTTCAACAGACTTGTGCCGCACACCGTCCTCAACAATAATATCCCGTGCAGGGCCTACCAGCCCACATGTTTCACGCGCCATCATATCTCCAACATTGCCAACGATGGCTATTTTGGCAAGATCAATATTTACCTTGTCCAGTTGCTTTGCAATAAGATAGGATACTCCGGCTGCACTCATACGGGAATGGCCGTAGGGAAGACAATTTACCTGAGTATACTGCCGGTCACAGGGCTGGCTTACATGGTGGTCGACGATCAGGACTTCATTTTCCAGAAATCCGCGCTCAAAAAGGAGATTCTGCTGGCCGGCTCCCAGGTCGGTGAAGATTTTGAGAGTGGCGTCTGAAGGAACCTGTGGCATTGTTAATGGTTCAAGTTGCCGGACAAAAACAGATCGGACATGGATCTCCTGTCGGGAAATCGCAAGCGAAAGGATTGCCTCACTGGCTATCCCGTCAGCATCGATGTGGGAGATGATGGTTATTTCCGGAGCTGCCGCAATCCGTTCTGCGGCAGCTTTCACATCATCACTAAAACCCATTGAATATTATTTAGGGAGTTCATACACATGAATTGTGCTCTAGAATGCAACCGGAACTGAATGAAGGATTTCTTGAGACAGGGATTATCAGCCCTGCCAGAATGCGTGTGGTGGATGCAAATGCAATAGCACTCGGGGTTACCGATTTGCAGTTGATGGAGAGTGCAGGTCAAGCACTTGCAGATATGGCACGCGCCCTCAACCCGGCACGCGTGCTCGTTCTGTGCGGTAAAGGCAATAATGGTGGGGATGGAATGGTGGCCGCCCGGCATCTCCAGCGGGGAGTACAGACAGATGTCTGCTACCTTAATGCCGGAAAACGGAGCCGTTCCTGTGAACACCAGCTCGCAGCTTTAAAACGCTGTTGTCTTGCCCTCCATTCATTCCAGTGTCGGGAAGATCTTGAGGCAATGGCTTCGTTATTTAATAAGGCTGATGTGATAATTGATGCACTGCTCGGCATTGGTGTAACCGGTTCCATAAAAGAACCACTCTTCACATGTGTCGGGATGGCAAATGCATCAAAAGCGCAGATCATTGCGGCTGACGTTCCCACTCCAGGAATACGAGCAGACCACATATGTGCATTCCATCGGGCAAAAATTGAAGGATCTGCAGTTGTTGATATCGGCATCCCCCTTGAAGCGGAGTGCTTTACTGGTCCGGGCGATCTCACACTTCTTCCAGCCAGAAAGCATAAGGCACACAAGGGGGCCGGTGGAGAAGTACTGGTTATTGGTGGTGGCCCGTACCAGGGAGCACCATATCTGGCAGGGCTGGGGGCATTAAGGTCCGGAGCGGATATTGTCCGGATTGCGTCACCGGTTTTTGAACCAATACCCGACCTGATTTATGAACGACTGGATGGAAAATGGATAGGTAATGAACATATCGAACGGCTGATTACTCTTGCAGAACATGCAGATGTGGTGATCTGTGGGAATGGGCTGGGTTCTCAGAGTCATAGTGTGATTCAGGAAATCGCACCGCATTGCAGAAAAGCAGTTATTGATGCTGATGCCCTGCGTCTCCCGTTACCGGCAGCAATAAAGGAGACTCTTTACACGCCTCACGCTGGTGAATTCACCCGGATCACCGGAATCACGCTTCCTGATGGTTCGCGAGACCGTGCGCTGATAGCCAGGAGTGCCGGGATCAAAGGTACCCTGCTTCTCAAAGGGGTTACCGATATAATAACTGATGGGAACAGGGTGCGGTTCAACCGTAGCGGCGATCCGGCGATGACGGTAGGCGGTACCGGGGATGTCCTTGCTGGAATTGCCGGTGCTATCCTCTGCCACCTTCCTGCCTTTGAGACAGCATGCATAGCTGCATATGTTAATGGCAGGGCAGGACAAATCGTTGCGGCAGAGAGGGGTGAAGGAATGCTGGCCTCAGATCTCGTAGACAGGATTCCTGCGGAATTATTCGGAAGACAGGAGGGTGAATGATAGATTTTACACATATCCAAAATGAGCAGGCACAGATGGTAGATATCAGTGCTAAAGGTGAAGTTATCCGCGAAGCAGTGGCGGCCGGAAAAATTTTTTTGAAACCTGAGACAATGAATGCAATCCGGCAAGGAACTGTTGTAAAAGGAAATGTTCTTTCTACCGCACGGGTTGCTGCAACTCTCTCAGTCAAAAACACTCCCAATCTTATCCCCATGTGCCATTCGATCCCCATAAGTGCAATAATTGTCGATTTTAGTGATGGCGATGGTTTCATCGAAGCAAGGGTTCGGGTGAAGTCCACAGGAAAGACAGGTGTGGAGATGGAAGCGCTTGTTGGAGTTTCAGTAGCATTACTGACTGTATGGGACATGGTGAAGTCAGCTGAAAAAGATGAAGCCGGTCAATACCCGGTTACCTGTATCCAGGATATCCGCGTTGTCGAAAAGCGTAAAGGCTGAAGGGCGAGCCATCGTGAGTGGCAGTAGTTGGAGTACTTTAATAGCAACCCGGTTAAAATATGTAGGAATACGGGATCCGTCCCGTTGAAAGGAATGTAGCTTTTTAAAAAGCCGAACCTTAGGTGATAATATTGGTAAAATCGATGTACGCCTTCGTCAGGGAGGCATGGAAGAGACCTGAAAAGAGTGAAGTGAAAGCACTTCTCTGGAACCGTACACAGGAATGGCGCCGTGAGGGTAGCGTTGTCAGGATTGAACACCCAACCCGTATTGACCGCGCGCGCTCACTCGGATATAAGGCAAAACAAGGTATCGCTGTTGCCCGTGTCCAGGTTCGCCGCGGTGGGCGCAGAGCATCAAGGTATGTTCGCGCACGCCGTTCTGCACGGATGGGTAAGAACCGATCTACTGCTGGAAAAAGCATCCAGCGAATTGCTGAAGAGCGCGCTTCAAGAAAATTCCCCAATATGGAAGTACTCAATTCTTACTGGGTCGGACAGGACGGGAAGCTCAAATACTACGAGGTAATACTTGTTGACGGTCATCACCCGTCGATCAAAAGTGACAAGAACCTTGCATGGCTGGCAAATTCAATGCACCGTGGCCGGGCAGAGAGAGGTAAGACATCTGCCGGACTAAAAGGGCGCGGTATGAGAACCCGGGGCAAGGGGACTGAAAAGACCCGTCCGAGTATTCGTTCTCACGCGAACCAGGGCAAATAATCTTATTCTCTTTTTACGCAAGTTTACATTCATGAAGATCACCGATGCCTGTGTCTATCCTTATCCCCTTGGGGACTCATCGGTGCGGAGGATGGCGCTGGAAGCTAAAGAACTGGGTTTTGACAGTATTGTTGCCGCTGACACACCATCCAGTGAGTTTTCCGGAATTGACGTATTTTCCGGAATCATCATACAGCAGACAGCAGCCAGAGATATCGCCAGCCGAATAAAACGGGAAAGAAATCATCGAGCAGTTGTATCCGTACAAGCAGGGAATATCGGATTTAACCGTGCAGTAATCGGCCTTAAAGGTGTTCACATTATCCGAGGTATCCAGTCCGCAGATAAAACTGCGTTCGACCATGTAACTGCCAAGATGGCAGCTGACAATCAGGTTGCAATCGATCTTGACATGTCACCACTTATTTCCGGGCGAGGAATTACACGACAGCGTGCTATTCAGCGATATCGGGATATCCTGGTTCTTGAGCGCCGTTTTGAATTCCCCCTGACCATTTCATCACATGCCCATTCTATTCTGGAAATGCGCGCTGTCCGCGATATTGTGGGGATATGTTCTTCTATTGATATGGAAATCACTGACATTAAAATGGCATTTTCCGGAGTCGATACTGTCACCAGCCCACCTGCAAATGCAGTGAAGGTGATCTGATGAGTATACGCCCTCCCACATTGCGTGAGAAACGCCGGTATATTTTAATTCGTATCGAACCTGCGGGAGCACCTGTTGATCAAAAGGATCTTTATTACGTAATATCAGATGCAATAACCTCGCTCTGGGGTGACTTGATGGCTGCAGTTATCATGGCAGCAGTTGTCGCTTCGCAGGATGAGTATGTAGTCGTCCGTTGCCGTCGGGGAACTGAACGAGAGCTGTTGACAGC
Source organism: Methanoregula sp. (assembly GCA_028679185.1). Lineage (GTDB taxonomy): Archaea > Halobacteriota > Methanomicrobia > Methanomicrobiales > Methanospirillaceae > Methanoregula. The sequence continues at coordinate 10,981 of JAJRBZ010000085.1, forward strand.
CCTGTCAACGATCACATCATGCCGTGATACCCGCATTGCCCTGCGTATAGTTGCAGCATCGGGAACAATTGAGACCCTGCGGGACAGAATACGCCGGGTAAAAGCTCCCGATCCGGAATACCCCCCCTATCCTGAATGCTCCTTTGATAAAAAACCTTATCTGATTTATCAGTGTAACGGTCAGAAGATTGATGTAATTGAAAAGGGATTTAAAAACACAAACCGATTGTTTTTGACAAGAGAAGATCTGGAGGAATTATAATGCAACCACAATATCAGATGGGATATGACAGGGCGATCACTGTCTTTTCTCCCGATGGCAGGCTTTACCAGGTAGAGTATGCCCGTGAGGCAGTAAAACGTGGGACAACTGCAGTTGGCATAAAGGCAAAAGATGGTGTTGTCCTGATAGTTGATAAGCGTGTAAGCTCGAAGCTTCTTGAGGCATCATCTATCGAAAAAATTTTTAAAATAGATGAACATATCGGGGTAGCTTCATCAGGACTGGTCGGTGATGCGCGGTCTCTTGTTGACCGGGCCCGGATCGAATGCCAGATCAACCGCGTTTCGTACGATGAACCCATAGAAGTCGAAGCCCTGGCAAAAAAGCTCTGTGACCATATGCAGACGCTCACTCAGTATGGAGGCATACGTCCCTACGGGACGGCGTTGCTCATTGCCGGCGTAAGTGATGGCGAGTGCCGTCTTTTCGAAACCGATCCATCAGGGACCCTCCTTGAATACAAAGCAACAGGAATTGGTATCGGACGCCCTGCAGCTATGAAGGTCTTTGAGGAGGAATATAATCCCGAATTAGAGATTAAAGATGTAATCCTTCTTGGTCTCAAGGCACTTCATTCAGCCACTGAAGGCAAGTTCGATGTAGACAACGTTGAAATAGGTGTGATTGGACGTGAAAACCCGGTGTTCCGTAAAATGAGCAAAGAAGAAGTCGCTACATTTGTCGGACAATTCAAGCAGTGACATCCTATGATACCGCTCGAGAAAGCAGTGGTAGCACGTCTTGAGAGTTTTGGAGAACGGTTTGAGATACTTGTTGACCCAAACCTGGCAGCTCGCGTCCGGCAGGGCCAGAAGCTCGATATTGAAGATGTTGTAGCGGCTCTGAATGTCTTTAGCAACGCTTCGCGTGGAACCCGTACATCGGATGAATCACTTGAAAATGTATTTCACACCACTGACTTTACCAGTATCGCCCGCCGCATTATCGAAAAGGGAGAGATCCATCTTACTGCAGAACAGCGCAAACATATGATTGAGGACAAACGCAGGCAGGTCATCACCTTTATTGCAAGGAACTCAGTTAATCCCCAGACCGGTCACCCACACCCTCCTTTACGAATAGAGATGGCGATGGAAGAAGCGAGGGTTAACATTGATCCCTTCAAACACCTGGATGAGCAGGTAAAAGAAACAGTCAAAGCATTGAGACCGCTTCTTCCTTTAAGGTTTGAAGAACTTAGGATCGCGATCCGAATCCCGGCAGATTTTGCTGCTAAAGCATATGGGGATATTACTGCTGGATCAACGTTGGAGAAGGACGAATGGCAGAAAGATGGTTCATGGGTCTGCGTGGTACGCATTCCAGCCGGGATCCAGGGAGAATTCTACGATCTCATTAACAAACTCTCAAAAGGTGAAGGGCAGATCAAAATTCTCAATCAAGTATATTAATTACGAGGACAAATAAAAGAAGACAGATCGGTGGGTAATCATTATGGCAAGCTCGACTCATAAAGCAAAAGGGAAAGTTACAGGTAGTTCCGGACGTTTTGGCTGCCGGTATGGAAGATTTGTACGTAAAAGAGTAGCTGATATAGAAGCAGTATCGGGTGCCCTCCACCGCTGCCCGAAATGTGACATGCAGTCAATTCAGCGGCGGGGTACCGGAATCTGGGAATGTCGTAAATGCGGGTATAAGTTTGCCGGTGGAGCATACCAGCCGCAGACTCCGTCCATGAAGATTGCGCAGCGGGCAATCGACCGGACACTTGAGCAAATAAAAGGATAATCTGGATCGGTATGGCAAGTACATATAAATGCGCACGGTGCAAGCAGAAAGTCGAGATAGATGTCAACGTCCGGTGTCCCTATTGCGGACACCGAATCCTTTTTAAAGAGCGTGGCGCAGCAATTAAAGAGATGAAATCCCGTTAAACATTATTTCCGGCAATAAAGCCTGAATTAAAAATATTTTTATCTCCCTTTTATTCATAAATGTATACCAGGTTATCCTATGCCCCTTCATGAGGCGATCTTCCGCTTTTCGTCACCCCGTGCGCAACAGATCTACAAAGCACTGGCTCCGGAACTTTCCGATGAGGTGAATCCCCGTTCGATTACCCGTTGCTGGCTTGAAGGTGAGGACTCCCTCGTGCTCAAAGTAGAGGCGCAGGATGTTGCAGCACTCCGTGCTGCGCTCAATATGTATCTCCGGCTGGTGAACGTAGCAGATGAGATGCAGGATCTTGCATAATTCCACCCATTATTATCGTTAAATGATTTTTACCTTAATAGTACAAAAAATCAAATGTAACCTGCCTCCCGGGAGTTTTTGAATAATCCTTTTTATCAATTGGAACCGATACAATAGGAGGAGTAACAACTATGAACAATCTTTCACCCAAAGTACAGAATCAGCTGGGGATGCTCCAGCAGATTCAGCAGCAGCTCCAGACTATCCTTTCGCAAAAAGCCCAGTACGAGATGGCAGTGCGTGAGGCAAAGCGTGCTCAGGAAGAGATCAGCGATTTAACAGATGATGCTGTCATGTACCTGAGTGTTGGTACGGTAATGATGCAGAAGAAAAAAGAAGTCATTAAGGCAAAACTCACCGAGAAGATTGAGACGTTAGAACTGCGCATCAAGTCGCTGGAAAAGCAGGAGAAAATGATGCAGGGTAAATTTGAACAGCTGCAAGCCCAGATTAAGGCAGCAATTGAAGGCAAAGGTGCCCCGACTGCGGCATAATTTTCATGACACTTTTTCGTATGAGAATACTATTAAACGACCTTTGAGGTTCCGGGAAGTTTTTTCTTTACTGCTGGCAGCGGACCACACAATCCAATACAGCTTCGTATATTTCTGGCGATCAAATCGGTTTTTTTGAGTTTTTCACTTTTCATTTCTCCAATGCTACTTAGTTATATGCTTAATAAAAGACGTTTACCTATTTCACAAAAAAATGTAGAAGTTATTTCCGGTTTATCAGATTAATCGCATTGACCAGTGCCTCCACAGATGAAAGGACAATGTCATCACCGCTGCCACTTGCATCAAAGATTTTACCGTGTTCGTCCTCTACTGCGATGGTCACATGGCACATGGCATCTGAACCTCCGGAAATTGCTTCGATATTAAATTCCTTGAGCTGGAGACGCGCTGGTGTGATTCCAAGGATGGCATGGAGAGCCGCATCAACCGGGCCATTACCTACACTGGAAAAGATAAACTCTTTCCCATTGACTTTTGCTTTCACGCTTGCAGTAGGGATTACATGGTTTCCTGTCATAATTGCAATATCCTCAAGATCGAACATCTTATGGTTTAATTCAATACCCATTACGCTGTCAGCGATCTCGTAAAGATCAGCATCAGTCAACCTTTTCCCCTTGCTTGCAATTGCTTTGACCTTCTCGACAATGACATCCAGCTGGGTGTCCGATGGTTCGATATGTACATCAGAAAGCATCTGGAACACAGCGTGTCTTCCGACGTGTTTTCCAAGTGTTAACCGCCTGCGATGCCCGACCATCTCAGGTGTCATGATACCGGGTTCAAATGTTGCGACATTCTTGATGATTCCGTGCGAGTGGATGCCACTCTCATGAGAGAAAACATTCTCACCAACAACCGGTTGGGTAGGAGGGATGCCAATACCACTGAACCGCGAGATAAGGCGCGAGGTCTCGACAAGGCGCTCTTTTTTGATGCCGGTGTTGATCCGGTAGATTGATTCCATGATCATCACCGTCTGTGCAAGGTCGGCGTTACCTGCCCGTTCACCCAGGCCGTTTATGGTTACCTGAACCTGTGATGCACCGGCCTCAACAGCCGCAATCGTGTTTGCGACTGCAAGCCCGAAATCGTTATGGCAGTGCACATCAATGGGGCAACTGACCTCCCGAGCAATCCGGGTAATGAGTGTTTTCATGCCGGAAGGCGAGATGACACCTACTGTATCTGGCACATTGATAATCGTTGCACCCGCGTTTGCCGCAGTCTGGAATACCCTGATGAGATAATCCCAATCTGTCCGTGTCGCATCCATGGCAGAGAACATACACTGATCCGCGTGCTGACGTATATACCGGATAATATCATCCGTAATATTGAGCACTTCCTCACGGCTCTTGTTGATAGTGTTCTCACGCTGGATATCTGATGTCGGTATAAAGACATGAACCATGTCAACATCGCAATCAAGGCATGCATCGATATCGGTTTTTACGGAACGGGCGAGCCCGCAAATCTTCGCCTCAAGATCGAGCTTTTTAATAGCAGCCACAGTCTCTTTTTCGGCTTTTGACGATGCAGGAAATCCTGCTTCAATTGTCCGGACACCGATGTCAGAGAGCTGACGCGCAATCTCAAGTTTCTGTTCAAAGGTGAATGCAATCCCCGGGGTTTGTTCTCCGTCCCGGAGCGTAGTGTCAAAAACAGTCACTTCTCCACGAGCAAAGCTATCGGTGAAGAAGGCGATCCCCCGCAACATCCTTGCGAGCTGTCATATATATTTATACGCATGCCGATTATTTAAATAATAGCCAGAAATAGCCAAAATCCGGGTAATTTTTGCCAATTCCCGGAAATCTTTAACGATACGTTTAATACCAAATTATCCCTACATTTATAGCGCAGTGCCCCGCCTTAACTCAGCTCGGTAGAGTGCGCGGCTGTAGTATGGTTTACCGGTATCGGTAACTGCGCGGCTACCGCGATGTCCCCGGTTCGAATCC
>JAJRBZ010000086.1 GCA_028679185.1 Methanoregula sp.
ACCTGTATATCATACTTTATTTGCAGAACTCTAATTAATATCTAACATATAACTGGTGCTTAAAATTACAGGGTCTGTAACGGAAAGGGACAGGCACTCATTGACTCTTTTGTGTAAGGAAAAAAATCCAAAAGAATTGCCGGATAATGACCGGGCCAAAGAGAAAACAAAAATCCCCGGTTACTTCTATTTAAAACCGGGAAAAATAAAAAAACTGTCAGGCCATAACGGCACGGATGATCGTGACATTCTGGACGGGGCGGTTTTTTGGATCAGTCGTCACGTTACCAATCTTATCAACCACGTCCATACCTTCAACAACCTTACCAAAGACCGGATGCATGGTGTCAAGGTAGTTGTTATTGTCAAGGTTGATGAAGAACTGGCTTCCTCCGGTATTTGGGCCGGCGTTTGCCATCGCAATCGTACCTCGGTAATTCCTGTTGTTTATCGTGAACTCATCTTTGATAACATACCCGGGGCCACCCTTGCCGGTGCCGGTCGGGTCACCTCCCTGGATCATGAAGCCATCAATGACCCGGTGGAAAATAACACCGTCGTAAAAACCTTTCTTCACGAGCGATTCAAAGTTGCCTGCGGTGACAGGCATGGCAGGGTCGAGCGCAATGGTGATATTACCCATGGTCGTCTCGAGTTTTACCAGTTTTGAGGATTCAGCAGATTGTGTCATGGATACTGTCCCGGCCGAAGGTATGGCCTGATCTGTCGCTGGAGCGGTCTCTGTGCACCCTGCACAGAGGACAAGGCCTGCAATAAGAAGGCCTGACAGGATGCAGATACGCAATGGTGACATCGCTGTTTTGAGGTTTGCAGGGAAAGAACATAAAAGATTTGAGGGACGTTAGAAAAATCATGGCCGGACCCATGGTGCCCTGCTGTTTCATGCGAAGTGTACCGGGTCTTTTTTTTATGTCTTCTGGAGATCGGCAATCACCCGCGCCAGCCGGACCATTCCTTCCTGGACTATCGGCTTCCTGCCCTCCATAGGTTAATAATGCTGCCAGCGGTATGCACTGTAAAGGGGCAGTTATCGCGGCATTGCCAGCGGCAGGAGATTTTTCATGGACAACGAAGCACAGGACTATTTCCGGCGCGGGACAGCAGTGTTCTGTACCGGGCGGTATGCGGAAGCTATCGGATGGTTTGACCGTGCTCTGGAACGTGATCCCGGGTACAAAGAAGTCCTTGTAGCCCTGGCCGCAGCGGTGGACCGTCTCGGTCTTTTCCAGGAAGCAGTTCTCTGTTGTGACCAGGCGCTTGAGACAGATGACCAGTTCCCGGATGCATTTTTTATAAAAGGGCTCTCGCTGTTCCGGCTCTCACAATACACGGAAGCGGGCATGTGTTTCCAGGCGCTGGTGAGGATGGATCCTTCCCATGCAGAGGCATGGTTCCTGAAAGGGAACTGCCATTACCAGATGGGGGAGCTCACCGATGCGATCCGATGCTACCAAGAGACGATCAGGATCCACCGGAAATACCCAAAAGCCTTCTACAACATGGCCGTCGCCCTTGCAGAAACCGGGCGGTTTGAAGAGGCAATAGAGTTCTACGACCAGTGCCTTGCGATGAACCCGGGGGTCGGCACGGTCATGACAAACAGGGCCGTCGCCCTTGCACGTCTCGGGCGGTATGAAGAGGCAGAAAAGGGATTTTTAGAGGCACTGGATCTCGATCCCCGTGATGTGACCGCATGGACCAACCTGGGGCTCTGCTTAAACCGGCTCAGGCGCGAACAGGAAGCATTTGCCTGCTTTGAAAAAGTCCGCGAGCTCTCGGGTATTGACAACGTGCGGGATATCGTTCGGTAATATCACGTTCCCGTCAGGGGACATCATTGTGCAGGTTTTCTCCTCTGCCGTGAATTCTGCCGGACATGAGCCAGTGAGTCTTCTTCAATAAAAAAGACTGAACTAACTCTTTTAACGGGAGAGTATGCTATATACTAACTATAGCGGGTACCATGGATCGAAGAGTAAAAACCTTATATTTCCTGATGCTCGTATCTGCAATTGCGCTGTCCCTTGCTGCGCACTTTTTTGTAGTTTTTCCTTTTGATCTGAAGATTACCCATGAACTGCAGGAAGAGAAAAACCCGGTCTTCGTTCTGGTGATGCAGGGTGTAAGCGCAATCGGCGAGATCCGGATCGGAATTTTGCTGGCAGGAGCAGTTTCGGCTTTTTATATGATCAGGCACCGGTTGCTGGAAGCTTGTTTTATCCTTGTCACCCTGAGCAGTTTCATGCTCATCGCGCTTATCAAGGTGCTGGTTGCCCGCCCACGTCCCCCGTATTTTTTACTGGATCCTGCCGATACCTTCCAGCTGATCAACCAGTACAGTTTCCCGAGCGGGCACGTCCTCTTTTTTGTTGTCTTTTTTGGTTTTATTGCGTATCTTGCATGGCTTCACCAGACCGGGCGGGCCCGGATAACTCTCATTACAGCCTGTGGTGCCCTGATCCTGCTCATTGGTCCTTCACGTATCTACCTGGGGGCACACTGGGCAAGTGATGTTCTGGGAAGTTATATTATCGGGGTCCTGTGGCTGTCCTTCATTATTCTTGGATATCATCTGGTATCCTACCAAAGGATTACCGGATTCAAAGAAGACTGACTAACATACGACCAGAGATCCTAAAAAACCTTTACCGGGATTTGGATCACGGGGGGAACAGGACATCACTCGCGGGACAGGCAGCGCGATGTGTGTCCCCTCTCAATTTTCAGACAAGCATGGGAATGACTGTTAAAAGGATACAGATGCTGACCGGAATGACCAGATTGTCATCTACCGGGGAGAACATTTCCAGAATTCCGGCGACGAGTGCAACAATCAGGGCTCCATACACCGGAAGAAACAGGAGCAGGACAAGGAAGGTAACAACAATCCCGGAAGCTGCCCCCTCTGCGGATTTTCCATTATAGATTCGCGTCCTGCCAAACCTGATTCCTGCAATAGTTGCAACCCCGTCCAGGACCGCCAGGGACACAAGCGCAGGTACAGCCACCGGGACGGGGAAAAGGACAACGCAGGCAAGAGCACTTATTGCAAAATATAATGCACCTTTTCCAGGCATTGGATCACACCGGTCAACATAATTCACAATTTCCGAAAAGACAGGAAGCGTATAGCCGCGGAGGATCAGGTCACTAAGGATTATGCCAATCAGGAGACCGCCGGCAAGAAGTACGGTTGCGGTACCATGATCGAGGACAAGGACGATTCCCGCTATACCCAGGCCGAAGATCATATGGATAAGTTTTCGCGCCAGCTCCTGCATTGTGGATAGTTGGCAGGATAAAGGGTAAAAAGTTCTGGTTCAGCTCGGAAGAACCGTGGGTGCGAAGAACACAGTTACGACAAATTATAGATTTTTTCCAGGTTTCCTTTTCTTCACTGCTCTGTCTTCCTCCACAAGATAGTTGATTACATTCTCAGAAATATCGGCCGCGTATTCCCCGGCTCTTTTCACACTTTCGATAATATACCCGAGTGCTATGGCATCGGGGGTTTCCTGCCGGAGCACTATCGTATCAATCTCCTCGCACACGGTATTGAGAACATGCAGCGATTCGATATTCTGGTTCGCCTTTTTCATGTCATTATTGAAAAATGAAACGATACTCCGGTTAAATATTCCTGTCGAAAGCTCACTTGCCCTGGATATTTTTCCAATGACTTCCGGATCTATTCCTCTGGTAATAATCGGCTGCGCAATAAAAACAATCCTTTCTGCATGGTCCCCGATTCTTTCAATAATCCGGCTTATCGTAAAATAATGAAGCGCCATAATGGGTGAAATACCCATCTTACGGGAGAGTGCAGCATTCGTCAGGATCATATTTGTCTGCCGTGCGATCAGCCAGTGAAGGCGATCGACATCATTGTCCCGGGCTGTCACATCATTCCCAAGAGTCGGGTTCTGTGAACGGATTGCGGTGATTGCGTCCTCCTGCATTGCCTTGACAATCGTAAACATCCGCTTGATGGTGTTGTCAAACGGCATTTCAGCAGGATTCAGAAGGTCCTTCAACATGATCTCGGTATCAGTTTCCTCAACAACCTCCTGCCCGATGGTCATCTGGGTGAAGTTCCGGACAACCTCACGAACAAACGGTGGCATCCGTTGTTGAGAGTGGATGACAATAAAAGTGTAACCGGAAATGTATGCACCAATCAGCAGACGGAAAAGGTACGCCGGTTCGGTGATACCAGCCAGATCGAACTCTTTTGTTCTCTGGGCCGGTCCCTCATCGATGGATCGGGTAATAAGAAGTGCTCCGTCCGGCTGGACCTCCACACCCAGTGAATCATTCTTTTTGATCTTTTCTGCATCGATCCATTCCTTTGGCAGGGTAAGGACATACGATGATCCACCTGTAAACTGGACTTTCCGGAGTTCCATAGCAATCACACAAGTCTGCAATTGGTTTCTCTATACCTCTATTGTTCTCTTATAACAATAACTATAGTTTATTTCAAAAAAGGGTATATTTCCTCTATTTTAATATCGTTGTGAACACCTGTAGATTTCCCGCAGATAGAAAATTGCGTGAAAAAAAGACACCCGTTCCGACCTGATGAGCATCCCGCACATGGCAGATCCTGTCATCGATATAGTGGTTGAAGGATAATAGCATACGAGTTCTGATGATCTCATGCTGACAGAGAATTTTTCATTGGATCATGATAGCCTGGTACATTAAGGATCAAGGGATAGCAACGTCTTCAAAGAACCGTGGGGAATTTTTTTTCAGGGTATAAGGCGAAGGCAGGCATACCTTATACCCTGATTTTTTGCACGAGGCTGACGGAAGTTTATCCAAAGACATTGGAGATGCCGGGGCAGTAGGTGAGGAATTACCCCGGCTGACAACCCTGGCGGTTCTGCTCCTCTCACGCCATGAAAAAAATATTATGCCATACGCTTTGCCACGGCGTAAGAATCATCGCAGATATTTTTTCATCTCAGTGACGTTGAAAGACGTGCCCGGTTCGTACATACCGGTATTCCATCTGTTACCGATCCTTCAAACCCCCCGATAAATTATAATATATAGTGCATATATATATAATTATGCATTCTTAAAATAATAATTAAATGGATTTTATTACAAAAATATTTGATACGAACTGTTTATTTGTATGTTTATACCTGACAGTTAGCATTGAATTGGTTTTTTAAAAAATCACATTCCGGTATCCCGTAATCATTATCCGGCCCCGTCAGTCGTGAACTTCCATGAACAGTACGGCGTCCCGGGCAGTGTTTGCGGCGGGCATGACAGGCATGTGGTCACTATCCGTGGATCAATAGTGCGGGCAAACACCGGAAATTCGACCATTCCGACTGACATGCAGGGGAACTGCGTCATCCCTTTCCTTGCCCGGGCGGCCTGCACCCGGCAGGTTTTTGTAGTAACCACCAGAGTTTTTTCATCAGGGCGAAGGATCTCCAGCGTGTTGAGGCGGGAAACAAGCCGGTTGTTAAAAGCGATCTCCAGTGCATCCAGCCCCCCCTTCTCCGGCAGAAAAAGGCGCTCCTTTATCCGTTGTGCCTCAATGACAGCAAACTGCTCCCAGACCTGACGGTCCATGGCAAGGGCTGCATCCATGCCGTATGCATGCTCAACGGCCTGGAACCAGAGGCCGTCCATGGCAATCCAGTTCTTTGCTGCATCAGTGAGCGCTGCCTGCAGCCCATCATCCTGCTCTGGTTTCATTCAAGGTGCATGGACACTGAAAGGGCAAAAATATACCGGCTGGAGCAATCGCCGGTCTTTAGTCCAGCTGCACCTGGATCCTGTCTGCGACGGACTCGGCGGCCTTATCGAGCGGGAAAAGCCGTATATCTGCGGCAGATGCCACACCAACGCCGAGTTCGGCAGCCCGGGCGATCTGCTCCTGCTCAAAGATCCGGCCATCCGTTACATCCCGCATGGTCCCGTATGAGCGGAGAAGGGCAACTCCCACCGCGTCGATGGCGACACGGTCTGTACCGGCAATGATCACTTCCGGGTGAATGAGCTTACCGATATCCGGCCCGCCGGTCGCAAACCCTTCAGTTGCATCCATGACAACCAGGTCAGTGCGGTAGAATTTATTAATCTCTGCAATCATCAGCCGCTGGTGAGGCGAGCTGTGCAGTTCACCCATGAAATCATAGTTGACCCCAGGGACCCGTTTTGCGACAAGACCAACAGAATTTTTCAAAGACATCGTGAAATGCCCGCCAAACCGGTGCGTCTTGAGACAACAGGTCTGCACTACCCTGTCAGCACGGGCAAATATACCCGCGATAAAAAAACCGCGGGACCAGTGAAGCCCGGGAGCCTGGATCTCTCTCCAGCCTGTGCGGTCGAGCTCATCGAGGACGACTGCTGAAAAACCCCTCTTTTGTGCCAGTGCAATGACCCCCCGCTCTTCCAGCACACCGCGGGTGTTTCCCATCCCGCTGCGTTCGGCAAGGGTAAGTTTTCCGGGTTTTTCTGCAAGGACTGCAGTACAGAGCGCATCCAGCGTGTCGGTATGGGTGGATGCGGGCGGCGGGTCTGCACTGTTGTAATTTGCCTTGAGGGCAGTTTCAGCCCCCGAAAAAACCGACATGTCAATATCTCTTAGAACACGCTTCACGCCGATAGAACGATCCGATGCACCGGCGATGAATATCTCTGCATTCCCTCCCATGGATATCCCCCGTGTATCGGTACGCTCGCCGGAATATGAAAGCTTGCACTCCGGCCCTGTGTCCACGGCCAAAAAAGCCTTATGACTGGTAGCAGCTATGTCCCTTCTTTTTGTATTCCCTCTTTTTTTATCCGGGCGACCGCACGTTCACAGTAACCGCGATCGATCTCGATGCCGATGCATTTCCGGTTGCACTGCGACGCAGCAACAAGCGTTGAACCGCTGCCCATGAACGGATCAAGCACGACGTCCCCGACAAAAGAGAAAAGTTTCATGCACCGCAGTGGCAGTTCGACCGGGAACGGTGCGGGATGACCGGTTTTTTTCTTCCTCTCGCCATTAAACGTCCACAGACCGTTTGTCCACTCCACAAACTCCTTCCGGGAAATGTCAGACTCACCCGACCCGCTCGTTTTTTTCCACGTTTTTTTGTAGAGCACAATGATGAGTTCCACCGGGGCAATAACATACGGAGCCGATGCGCTCGCCCATGACCCCCACGCGGTCCGGCGCGAGATATTTCCCTCGTTCCAGACAATGGTCGAATGATAGGAAAAGCAGGTTTTTTTTGCAATCGTTGTGAGGTCCGCACCGACACTCTGCTGGCCGCCCTTGTTCTTGTCAAGCGGGATATTAAGGCAGAACCGCCCGTCATCTTTTAACCAGGTAAAGCAGCGTTTCATCCACCGCCGGGAAAAATCCCTGTAATCATCGTAGGTGAGCTGGTCATTATGTGAATTGTACTGAATGTCCACATTATATGGCGGCGATGTGACGATCAGGTCAATGCTTTTGGCGGCGATCTTTTTTGTCGTGAAAATATCTGCGTTTATAATGAATGTCTGGCCGTCATCAAAAAAGAAGTCTTTTTCCACGCTGCACCTTTGTGTACAGCTTCGTTATCCTTTGCTAAAGCATTACGCTTGAAGGAAAAACCAGGCAACCGGGGATTTTTCCCTGTGCCAGCCCGGTCCGGCCTGAGTGAATTAAAAAAGATTGTATCGCGTTAAGGCGTCCATTCTGCCGCTTTCATCTGTGCCTGCAGGTTCATCCTGTACACTTCTACAGTAGAACGGAATTGCTGTTTAAGCACCTTTAACCCGCTGTTTATCGATAAGAGCACTCCGTCGCGGTTCTGGAGCAGGGCACTTTCCAGCTCAGCCTGTTGTTCATCAATCTGTGATGAAAGATCTTTCGGATAGGTTACATCAAGGCCATGGAGGCTGAGATCCTCAAGAATTGCCGTGCGCCGCTCTGAACTCTGGTTAAAGACCCTGGACCGTGTGGCCTGGCTGGCAAGCCATGAAGCATACCTCAGGCAACTGAAGGATTCCTCGACCGGGCGCAGGGCAGCTTCAGTACTCGATCGCATGTCAGTGAAATTTCCATTAAACTTCACCATTTGTATATTCGTCTCATCGGTAAACAGTATACTCTGGCGTTGCATCTCCTCGCGGGCCGTAGTAATCTCCTCTACCGTATGCATCATGGGCACCGGAAACGCGGCCGTGAGGTAATCTTCCTGTATCTGTCGCAGGCCGGTCGTTCCGGTGCCCCCGCTTATCCCGTCGATGTACGTGATCACACCGTCCATCCGTGCCTGCTGGGTCCTGCCGACATAGGCAATATGCATCCTGAGGGGCGATATGATCTTAACGTTTTCCTGGATGACATACCTCTGGCTGTCGGGCTGGCCCGTACTTTGGGTCAATGCACCGGCCACCGGAACAAAAAGTACACTAAAGAAAAGAAGAATCATCCCTGTCCTGAGAAATTCCTTCCTCTTCATGAATGGCACCTCCCGGCAAAACGAACTATCCCTGGCGAAGGATCATTTGTTTTACTGGTAGATATCGTAGTAAATAATATTGCGAGGATGCATTGGGTTATTTTTTCCCACTTCAGGATGCATCGATGGAACCATCTGGTTCATATTTATCTCCGCTGCTGTCGGTGCACCGCGTTTTATGATAACAATCCCCTGGTTGTAAACACATCACACAGATCCGGTGCGGAAACACTTTTTGCAATCGTGCAGGTGCAATATGAAGAGCAGGCGTTGCATACCGATGCAACAGCACTCAGGAATTCTTCACTGTACAGCACTGCCGGCACCCGGAATGCCTCCTTGCCGTCACCACACATCAGCATTCCTCCCTTTGTCCAAAACCACAAAAATATTTCTGACCATAGCTATCATCGTATCCGATAAATGTTCATTATTTCTTAATAATAAATAAAGTTATCGATTTTAAACAAAGCTCAAATTTTTAAATATTTATAAAAATTATAATAATTTTCATTACTTTGCTATAAAATACGTACCGGTAACAGGTGCGGTATCAAAAGAGAACGTACGATCAGAAACTCTCCCGGCATGAACCGGTTGTTGATTTTTCCTGATGGTTTCATGCCATATATCTTTTCATCGTTTCCCCTTCGCCGTGTAATGAGAGGACTGTGATGCATTTCTGTATCTGTCTATCATGAAAATCGTTGGTATCCTTCCATTCCTCCCAATCCTTTTTACGGCAGGTGTCCATTATTCCATGAAGGAATAATCCATGGCTATTCGTATTGCTTATTTTTCCTGGAAAGGGCACACGCAGAAGGTTGCAACTGCTCTTGCCAGACTGGTGAATGCCGAGCTGGTAAGGATAGAACCTCCCGGGGAATTCAATATAGCCGTCGGCGCGATGAAAGCATGGCTGGCGATGAAATCGCAAATCAGACCCACAAAAACCGACCTTGCCGGCATTGACGTGCTGATCATAGTAACACCTGTCTGGTCTGGCAAGGTCCCGCCCTTTGTCAACGAGTACCTCTCTGCAGTAACCGGTGGCGCGGGAAAACCCTTCCATGTGATCGTCGAGATGGGGGCACGGGGATCAGAGAGTGCAATAGCCGCCGTAAAAAACCAGCTTGAGAAGAAAGGGATGCGTTTTGTCTCATCGGCGGCAACGGTCGAACGCGATGTGGACAGCGGCGGATACACCGCGACGGTTGAGAAGTTTGCTGCCGGCATTACCGGCAAGTGAAGAACCGGCGTTATCTGACCTGAACTTCGATCTCCATTACCTTGGTAACCAGGGTACAGACCGGGCAGGACCTTCTCCTTGCCGGCATCAACGTCAGGACAAGGCTGAAACCGGAGAGTACGAAAATTACTCCAAATGCAAGTATGAGGATGATTCCAAGAGGGGCAATCACGCATGCGCTGCACTGGAAAACGAACATCCAGATATACCACATCGTTGCGACAGAAACGATAATATTTGACAATAATGCCAATACTGCCCACAACTGCGGGGAATCAGAACCAGACATATAATACCGCAGGGTACTTTCTCTGGCGGGATATTATATTCTTTTTTATGAGGCAAAGGTATTTGGGGAATATTACAGCGATAGCACTGCAATGAATAATGAAGGGAGATACAGGAACGTCAGAAAAGAAAGGGAATTGGATTTAAAGAGGTGTGCAGGAGGTGGTATGAAGAATTATTTGTTGTGTTCCATCAAGGTGTCCTACAATTTTTCATAAAAAAACCTGTAAATCCAATTCTCACAATCCGGGGGGAGTACAGGGATATAAATTACTCAATCGAACATGGTTCCCTGATTAAACCAACCGGTTTTATATTGTAATCATCGGGATTTGCCAGGCACTACGATCCAAAAAATTCTCTTTTTGGGGATTTCCTTTACTGATATGACCGGATGACGATCACCGGCTGTCCTGCATTCATGACCACGTCATGCACCATGCTGCCGAAAAAGAAGTCATGAAGGCAGCCTTGTGCTGCAGATCTCATCCAGATGAGGGATACGTCCTCCTCTTGTGCAATCCGGGGAATCTCGATCTCAGGTTTTCCCGCCACGACGATAGTCGTGGCTTTGATGCCTTGTGCGGTAAGCTGGTCGCAGATTGCTTTAATCCGAAGTTCTGCGGTTTTAACAGCCTCCACAGGATCACCCCCTACTTCGCCATCCTGGACGACATGCAGGAGAATGATCTCTCCCCGACCCGTTATAGTGCCGGCAAGAGCCATTGCATTCAACGAGGACTCCGAGAAATTTGTCGGGCAGAGAATACGGGAGAAGATCATCGGACAGAACTTTTCATATGTCTTCCCGGTCAGGGCCTCAACGAGTTTATTGGGCATAATCATGACATTGATTTTACTGATGCGGCAGAGAACCTTCGAGGATACACAACTGAGGAGTATACCAGTCATGATGCCCTTTATGTTTGCGTGGATAACAATCAGGCCGACACCATGTTCTTCTGCTTTTTCAAGAATTGCGCCGGTGATATCAGTTGACGTCGTTTCTTCAAGCGTCACCCGGATAGCCGGGTTGAGCGTTTTGATGTAGATTTTTGCCTCCTGGAGGTAGACTTCAACGGACCGAGCTGCCAGGTCTTCAATTATCTCCGCTCCCATCGGCATCGCGTAGTGTTTGATTACGTGGAGAAGGATTATTTCCCGGATCCCGGGAATACTGGTAATACAACTGAGTTCAGTCGTTGCCTTTTCTGAAAAATTGGTCGGAAACAGAATTTTTTCAAACATTGCTTCACCCCGGGGATTCTATTCATGGGATCCGATCACGGATATCGCGAAAGGAAATGACCCTATTAAAAACAATACATACTGCTCACATTATATAATGGTATGGGGGTCATTGTGACGTTTCAGGGCCCTGGGAATTAACAGTTCAAAAAGTGGGAAGATATCCATCATAATCGCGACCGCTGCTCATATCCCCGGGAGTGCCAGCGGGATAGTTGTGTTACACGAGAAAGGCAGCCCGGGAGCGATTCCGAAGAAATCCGGCGCTGCTGTGTCATTGACCCTGATGGGCAGTTCACGCCGGGATAGGATACTCCATCCAGCCCTGATACGATCGGAATGCTGTACCGAGACCGGAATTGTCACCCCGGTTTTACCCGACCTTTGGATCCGGGAAAAGCGTACCACGATCAACCTGGTAATATGCAGCCGGAACGCCGACATACAAAGATTTATTATTCAGACAGACTATCGATTAGCGGCGGAGGTGGGGCCCGTGATAAAAAAGCAGGACAATCCCTATGATGATATCTTTCCCGTTCTCACGGACATTATTGCAGAGATCATCAAAAACATGCCCGATCACCAGCATGTACATGTAACAGGTTTTTCCATTCTGCCACCTGGTCCATCCAAACCGCCGGTGGTCTTCCGGCTCGTCGGGGATGACGATCGCCCCAGGTTACCCTACGAAGCGATCGAATCTGACGATTTCATCTTCATCACAGCCCAGCTGCCAACCGATCTCAAAAGTTCACCGCATGTCGAAATCATGCAGGATGCACTCCACGTCTTTATTGACGGACGGGCAGCTGTCATAAGCATGCAGACCCCTGTCGATGTGATCCACAGCCATTATACCGTGCACAACGGGGTCCTTGATATTACCGTACAGAAGATCAAAAAAACCTGAAATGTTCACCCGGCGATCACTGATAACAACGGATACCTGTGGCTGGTACTGGACCTCTCCCCTTCTTTTTCGCTCTCCCTGCATGACCCGGCAGCCTTCTTACCGGAGGACCGGCACAGAGGAGACCTGTCAGGAATGAACTGATCATTCTCTGTCCTGAACAACTGCTGCATCGCCTTTTTTTCCTGAGAACGGGATACTAAAAAAGACCGATGAGCAGGAGTTCTTCAGGGTCTGCCAGAACTCTCCTCAGCAGGCAGGGTCCCGGTGTTCACCATATACAGGTTGCCGGACCGCGAGATCAGACCCATACCCACAAGATCCTCCAGGGCATCACGGACAGCGGACAATGGCACGTTGAGCTGGTACCTCTCCGAAAGTGCCGTCATTATACCGTGTTCATCACGTGAAGCACCGGCGAGGACCTTTTCGATGAACCCTACCAGGTCCTCATGGACAGCCCAAGGATAGATGATCCAGCGCCATTCGTGCTCCCTGCTGGCAAAGTAATCGGGAACAAACGGGGATGAATCCTTATGCTGGAGGACTGCGGTCCTGATCTCCTTGGGGTTAAATCCTTTGAGATAGGCGATGGCAACCTCCTGGGTTTTACCGGTATCAGTCACATCATCGATAACAAGCACTGTTTTATCCCTGATATCAACGGCGAGGGGAAACCGGATAGTCACCGCAGGCTTCTCCTGTGCGGCCATTCCCCAGTGCTCTATCTTGAAACTTGTCAGCATGTCAAGGAGTAAAAAGTCGCATACCACCCGGGCGGGAACATACCCGCCCCGCCCGATGGCAATTACCAGGTCCGGCCTGAACCGGGACTGTTTGATTTGGCGAGCAAGAGTCCTTGCCAGGGTATAGAAGTCCTCCCAGCTCATCAGTTCGCAGGTGATTTTTTCCGGTATCATCAGTTCATTAGTGCAGCGCAGAGGTTATGGATATTTCCCCGGGCCAGATGAGCTGGTACCAGTCAGAAGGCAGATGGCAGCCACTTTCCCGTAGTATCGGATTTTTTTTAAAATTCCCGCAACGGTACGAAAAGTAGCAATCAGTTGAATTTTATACCTATGCCTTCATACCACCGTGATTCAAAATTTCCTGAGTAATCATATTCATACCCGATTTCCTTGAAAAAATCTTCAAACTCTCCCTGGGAGAGGGAACTTTCTTCCGCATTATTTTTTGTACGGTAAAAATGCGCTACATATACAAAGCTTACCCCCTGATCCGGGAAATCTTCCCGTTGTATGGAATTAATCATAGGGTAGCGTTCAAGAAATTTCTGCCACTCAGGATAATTGCATTTTACTTCTCCGGGAATGTCTTCAGGCGCCGGGACACAAAGCGTGGATACTTTTTTTTGGCGGGCAGGTTGTTTTTTTATGTTTTTGGTGACCCCTTTTTTTTCTTTTTGAGGGTGATTCACTGCGGGATGTTCTGCGGGGTCAAAATCCTCCGGCACCATATGGTTATTGAGCCTGTCATAAGTATAAAAAATTTGTTATAATGCCCAAATCACCGCCGATCGGATATCCCATATGGTACGTTGAGGGTCTTCATTCTGCATTTGAATGGGATGATCAATAAGAACAGGAATTGTGATCAGGTTATGCCCTGGTTTTTTTAAAATTTTTTTCAACTTCATAAAAAGCAGCTGTCCGGATATCAGCTACTGCATCTGCAGGAGTATCTTTGTTCTCTCTCCGGAGATCGCATTCAAAATTAAACAGTTCTGATCGGTTTTTCTCGATTATAGGTGCAGCACCCACCCGCAGGTAAAAACCAACGAACGATTCGGAATCAGTCTGGTTCTGAATTCTCTTAATATCATCTTTGAGCGATTCAATAACCCGATAATCGTCGTTGGCAGACAGGAGAAACAGTGCATTTTCCTTCATTTTGTCAAAGGTTGTACTCTTACAGAATATGTCGAGAATTTCGTGTAACTGTTTAATAAATACATCCTTATTCCCGGGAAGTATCCCGCCTGAGACAAAACTGCGGAGTATGTGTAACCCGTTCCCTGCAATCTCAGGATCTTCTTGTAATATTTTTACAATTTCATCCAGTTGTTGCGGGCTTAAGCGATATTTTTCTTTATACCGGATTAAATCCTTCAGGGCAGTTTTCTGATAGATGAGATCATTTTTCCCGAGACCTTCAATAATTGAATCAATATGGGTCTTCCTTTCAAGTGATAATGCAAGATCAATATACTCGGCTCTTCCGTCAGTATCGGGATATCCGAATGAAACGATTTCATCGTCAGTAAGCCGCCTTATAGTGCCGGAGTCCAGCATGCGTTTTAATCTTCGATAAAGTGTTTCCTTGCTGAACCCCCGCCCGACTTTGTGCAGCTCCCGGAGTGCATCAATAAGTTCCGTGGTACGCACTGCACCATGAAGAGAAAGATATTCGATAATTTCTCTTTCAATATTCATGTCAATTATATCATTATTACTGTCATTATATAAAGTTTTAGTGTCATTATAACTGTTAAAATAGCTGTCAATATTACTGTCAAACTCTATGTCATACCTATGCTGCAGATTTCTGTTCTTCTCCAGATCATGCCCGAAACTAAAAAATGACAGGAATTATCACGCCGTTGTCATCCCTTCCAAAAGAAAAAAT
>JAJRBZ010000087.1 GCA_028679185.1 Methanoregula sp.
AACTTGCTTTACATTGACATTTCCTGGTACAAATTCAATTCCATATGTCAAGGGTTATTCACCTCATGGAGTATTACCGTCCACGCATTTAAATAAATTATCATTTTGCGTTGACCCTTTTGCTCTATCCGCCCAAAATATGCTCATTTTACCGTTTTTTTCATACCTTATCTGCAGGGGGAGTCCATGAGCGGAGGGAGACGCACCGAGATATGCTCATTCAGTTGTACATCTGATGGTTTCACGGACAAAAATTAATTGAGCTATTCTTCAGAGTTTTTCATAAAATACCATGGTAAAATAATTCTCATGGATTTCCCCTCAGGATTATTACTTTTATTTTATCACAAACGGTTTTTTTAGAAAAACCCCTGCCCGATAACCCTCACTGGACGCAGTATCCTAAAGATTTTGAACTTCCAGCGGGTAATAAGTACTTTAAACTACAGGGAACCCTATAGGGTTTAAATAGGATTTATTCATGCGTATTCTTGCTATTGGTTTAGGCGGAGCAGGCTGCAGGATTGTCAACAGTCTTTATACATCAGACAGGCGCAGCAGTAAAGTCGAGTGTGTCCAGGCACTTGCAATTGATGTACATGCGGATAGTTTAGCCCAGCTTAGCGGTATGCCTGAAAATACAAAACTGTTTTTCCCGCCACTGGACATCGATATCCGGACAGAAGAGATGGAAGATACACAGACCGCAACAATTGATATAGGAGAAATCGTTTCACGAATCCACGATATTGACAGTAAAGAAACTGATGCACTGTTCATGTGTTTCGGGCTTGGTGGCAGCATGGTGGATGTTGCACCGCATATCATCGGTGCACTTCGTTCCTCTGTCCTGGAGCCGATCTTTGGTCTTGTCACGCTTCCCTGTCTTGCCGAAGGGGAACGGCATTCTGCAAAAGCTGCTGATGATCTCGAAATGTTGTCACCACTCCTTGACGGCATCATTCTCTTTGATAATGAAACCTGGTATAAGAAAATCAAGGCTCAGAAATCGACACTTAATAATAAAAAAGAAAAAGGCATTGCAGAAATACTGGGTTTTGGTAAACGTGAACCTGAGATCTCCCCCCAACTTGCTACATATGAACTCCTGAATGAGGCAATTGTCAGGAGGATCAGCCTCATTTTGAGAGCCGGTGAATTCAAGGCAGATGGTGGACTCGATTTTGCAGAGGTTGTTCTGGACTCCGGTGAGGTTCTCAATACGATGAAAGGGATGGGGTATATTACTATCGGGTATGCAGTGGAACGTCTTCCACACCATCCATTAAAGTTCTTAACGGCTTTGCGCCCGACCGGTCTTTTCACTGATTCCCACACAATAAAAGCATCACGAATTGTTGACCTTGCAAAACAGGCAATCTATCACGAAATATCGACACCCTGCGATATGACAAGCGCGCACAAGGCGTTAATTCTTATCGCCGGGCCGTCTCATGAGCTGTCCCTAAAAGGGTATATGACAGTACGAAAATGGATAGACAGGAGTATAGCCGGACTGGAAACCAGATCCGGCGATTATCCGGTGATGAATACAAAAAATGTGGCAATTATCATCATGCTTTCCGGGCTTGAAAATATTCCCCGCATTACCGAACTTAAGGAAATCCAGAAACAATATAAAACCCATCTTCAGGAATCTGATGCAAGATCAACACAAAAAGAATCTGATGCATTTGGTGTGTATGAGGGTTTACCAATCGGCAGCGAAAGTCTGGGAGCATTGGCCGGTCGGGAAAAAGGAACATCAAAAGATGAAGTTCTCATTCTTTCCGAAACTTCGTATAAAAAAGAAAAATCATCGTGGCGCGATTCCGTACGTATTTCGCATCAGGAAGAAGAGATTGGTCATGAGCTCGAGGCTCCCGCTGAAGTAAAACCACCCCGTCCGGCGTTAAGGCGAAAAATCTCTTCAGAACCAGGAACAGCTGAGAAAAAGACCTTCCCCCACCCAATAACAAAACCTCATATTATTGAAGAGGCGATACCTCCGCTTTCTGCAGATGAGGCAGCGATGCAGAAGGTTCCCGGTTCTCAAATATCCCGGCATCGAGTAGTTGTAGCGGAGGACCAAGCGCATCAGACAAGGAAACCAGCTCCGGTCAAACCATCCACAGGTATATCAGTTCATGAACTGGCTAAAATCAAAAAATCCTCATATGGCACGGATACCAGGGGACTGGATGAAAAACATGCCCCACATTCCAAAAATGATCGATTGAAAACCAAGGAGATGGAACGGCAGATAATTGAGAAAGAACTTCAGCGACAAAGAATGAAGGCGATATCTGGTCGTACGCAAAAAGCTGAAACGGTAGTGCCAACGCCTCCCCCGGCCCGGGAAGTCATCAGATTAAAACGAAGTGTTTCAGACAAGTCTGCCCAGATAGAAGAACATGAACCTTCTGATACTGCAGAAGTCGATCAACAGTCACCAAAGAAAAGAACCGTTATCATACAAAAAAAGAAACTGAATCCGGATTCAAAGGGCACTCATAAACCGGAACTTGAGAACAAGGGTGTCGACGTAACCGATGAAGATACATCCATAATAATATATCGTGAAAAAAATGTGCGGCAAGCCGGTTCAGAAGAAGCAAAAGTCGGTATTAAGCATTCTGTATATAAAACAAACGACGCTGTCTTTGAAGGAAAAAGCATTCAAAAGACGGAAACGCGCCATGTACGGAATTCGGCACTCGGTCACACCGATTTAAAATCGAAAAAAAGTCATGGAGAACCAAAGATTGCAGAAAGTGAAATGGAAAATACGGATCAGGCAACAGAATCTCCACGGCCTTCCCGCAGGAAAGAGAAAAAGAAATACAAGAAAGATGATATTTCCTGGATATAATCAATTGATTTCCACCACTTTTGAAAACTGAATTGTACCGGCGCCGATCTCAGTAGTAATCTCAATACCGTGTTCAACGGTATTTCCAATATAATTAAGTCCGCTGAACGCAACGATCGACAACCGGTAAGGATTCACAGGCAGGTTGAAAACCTGGTTTCCCATTGCGATGGGAAAAACAAAACCGCATGCATTCATGAGGCGGATTGTCTCACCTACTTTTTTTTTCGCAGAACAGGGAACTTCCCGAACATTTGCAAGAGTAATACCTGATTGCGACTTTGTATAACCTGATATTGATGTAAGCCCTGATGAAATGAAAAGTTCGAGGGGATCTATTGTAGTTCCCCGGTAGCCGATCAGGTCCTTGAACTGCTTTGGTGCCCCCTTCTCAATCTCGAGACTTCCACCATACGCCATTTTTACCGGGATGCCATTTCTTTGGAACACTCCATCCATGGTGATACTGCAGAGTGTAATGAATCCCACCGATCCTGCAGGAACCCGCGGATCTCGATCAACTACCCGGTAAGAATTAAAAAATCCGCACCCTGCCTTCACAACCTCATCAAACGCAGTTTTTACTCTTTCAAATGACTCCACAGGAACAATAGAGAGATTATAGGCGACATCACCTGTGCTGGTTGCAGGATCAAAAGTACTCCGGTACGCTAAACGTTCGAGTTTTGAAATAACAAAACCTATCCGTTCATCAACGAGAGCATTGTCAGTCTCATCCAGTCCTGCTCTTGTCAATATCCTGCCCTGATTACCGATTTTTTCAGTAAATCCCATCGAGTCGAGGTAACTGAGATAATACTGAACTGCCCTGTCACTCAGAACAAAACCTCGTTCTGCCATCAGTTCCGAAAGCCGCTTTGCTCCCAGAGGATCCCGGTGTTCTTTAAGAATACGAAGAATCTCAATATACTTTCTTTCAGTTCGGATCATGGATATTTTGCCTCCACTGCTCCACGGCTGTCCTGATAACGTCCTGAATAACTCTGACCGCCTTCCCGCACTTCATGAAGGATCATCTGCACGATACGATCATTTTTTTGGATATGAAGGTCTTCGCTTCCCATATTAGTCAGGCAGAGCGTCAATTGCCCACGAAATCCCGGGTCTATAAAACCTGCACCCAGAAGGACTCCCCGCCTTCCGAACGAGGACCTGCACCGGAGAGTTCCTGCAAGATCCTTGGGAAGTTCGACCCATTCAAGCGTCGGAACAAGCGTACATGTACCTTTGGGAAGGCGCATGCCACCGGCAGCACGCAGGTCATAGGATGCGGGTTGCTGACACTCACTGTTGTAAGGTCTGATGACAAGGTTTTCCTGCCTGAAACTCTCATCGAGGCGGCGGATAATCTCTGGCGCGGATAGAATCATTCACTAGATTATCGGTAGAAAATACTTAATATCTTTTGATATAAAAGAGATGGGAAGGATCCATGGGGTAGAGGACATCCTCTTGGGCTTCGAACCCAAGGACGCGGGTTCGATTCCCGCTGGGTCCGCTATTTTATTATAAAAAAAATTATTCAAGTCTTATAAACGTTTTTCCTTTCCCTCCGACAAACTTCACATCGGTTATGGCAGATGCATCCGGCGCATCTGGTGCTGTGGCATACACCTTTATCCTGAAACCACCTGGAGGGAGTTTGGTCACATCAAGTTGTGCATAATCCACATATTCCCTGCTGACCGCGACGGAAGTATATCCGGGAATTGTTTTTATTAAGAATAGCACCCAGGGTCCATCATCAATGGAATAATAAATCTGCTCAGTGACGGTCATATTTCCAGTATAGGTTGTATTCCACATTGCCGGCAGAAGAGCCTTGATTTCCCCGGGTTCTGTAATCAGGAGATTCGAGAGAGTTATCGTTTTTGTTCCCATACCTGTAGCGTTTAGGTTAGGCACTACCGTGAGGAATGTGTGTGGTAGTGTCAGGGTGGACGCCCCGCCATTAAAGGAAACGAGAGAATTCGCGCCGAACACATCGATGCTGCCACTCTGTTTGACTTTCAGGCGGAATGTCGCCTCCCAGGTCTCGCCGATTTTTATCGTACCGATAGTGAAATCGAGTTTATGATCGAGTGCCCAGTCCGCAGACTGGTTGGTCACATTTATTGCTCCATCCTGCCAGAGAATCCTTGTCGAAGCGGTTGCATTAGGCACATAGTCATATACCTGGGCACCAGCTACCGATACACCTGTGACGTTGACATTTTCGAAATCTGCAAGCATGGTTGTGTTCACACCTGCATCTGTCTTAAGTTCGCCGGCGATGGCCGAATAAATGGTAGCAAGCTGATCGGCAGTTGGAGCAGCATAGAATTTTCCTCCGGTCTCATTTGCATATGCCTGTAATTCGGTCTGGGAGGGGTCGCTGCCAAGCGCAATCGTATAAATGGTTATATTACTATTTTTTGCCCATGTAATGACACTCCCAGTACCAACACCACTGAATGAAGTCGCTCCTGCTCCACCCTGCGGATTTCCCCCAGTGTTCCATGCTCCATCCGTTAAAAGAATGACTGCTTTCACGGCATTTGCCCGGGGATAATCTATCAGCATCTTCACGGAGCGGTATAATCCTTCCCTCATCGGTGTTCCACCTGCGGGAACCATCCGGTTTATAGAATTATTGACCGTAGTCCGGATAAAACTCAGGTTCTGGTCGATACTGGCGAGCTGGATAGTTCCATAATACCGTGGATTCCCAATGTAATACGTTGTTATGTAGGAATTATCCCCGGTCCATGTACTATCCTTGCCGACCCATTGAGCTCCGCCATACTGGTACAGATATCCCTGCCTCAGTTCCGCTCTTCCACTGGTAGCACTATTGTCCCCGAATGATACGAGCCCTACCCGATCATTCGTACCCATATTTGCATTGAAGATTTTTCCGGCGTTCATTGCATGAACCATCCGGTCATCAATAATGCCATCGGTATCGTTATAGAGCATACTCCCTGACCGGTCCGTGCACATGACAGCATCAATTGGTTTTGGTCCCATTGCCCACCCGTCTCCTTTAAACGCAATGGTAACATCCACGCTATCATTTACAGCAATTGTGTGAGGATTCACCGAGGTTTTCACGCTCAGGAAAGGATAATTCTTCCATGATACCAGAATGTTTTTGCTGACATTCCCCCAGATGGCAGTGATCGTACAGTTACCGGTTGCTGATGTGCTGTTTACTGTACTAAAACTTCCAGGAATGAAGGTTACTGTTGCAAGACCATCCACATCTGTTGTTGTGGTATTACTTACCAGCGAGGGTAACGATGTTACATCATAAGGTCCCCCGGGATATCTCACGGTGCCCAAAGAGAATGTTACCAGTTCATTTTCAACCGGATTTCCCATAATATCAGTCACTGATGCGGTGATCTCTGAGGTAACGAGAGGATTAACATCACGGCTAGCCATGGTCTCGGGATTTGCCGTGATCTCCATATTTGTTGCGGCAGAACTGACAAATTCTACATCCTGACTGATGGTGACAGTAGAATTACTGACTGCTGTAGCAGTAATGGTAATTACACCGATTGAAGAATGTGGTCCATACGTTATTGATATATGCCCCAGAGAGTTTGTCTGGAACTTTTGTTCCTCCCCTGCAATGGTTGTATTTACCCATACCCATTGCAGGTTTGTTGGATTGTCGTAACGGTCCAGCAGTGTATATATAATCGTAAATTTACTCGTGCCGTCTGCGGGAAGGGACGGAGGAGATCCCGATGGAGCGTAGGCCTGGCTTATCGAAAAAGGTACACCATTCGTATCTGCATTGATCCATTCGAGTTTATCCGGTATACTTCCAAAGGCATCCATTAAAATGTTATTGGGACCAACCCTGGTGGTCAACTGAACCATTACTGATGTGTTTCCGTTTACATCAAGTGTTCGGGACGCAGTATGGGCATATCCTGCTTCTGCAAAACCACAGTCATCAGGGGCCGGACCATGCACCTGGAGGCTGATGGTATGGGGTCCGCGCCTGTCATCGATCCGGTTTCCCCACCGGTCCGTAATCATGATATAAAATGGTACTTCTGATGCAACTGTCCCGGAAAGAGGATGCGTAAAATAAGGATAATAGGGACTGTCATGATCTATGCTCTGGTTGACAGTTTTTGTAACAATATATCCATCATGCGAAGTTATCCTGGCCGTGATAACGGCGGTTCCGCTCCTGGTATTGACTTTAAACGTACCTGTAGCCTTCCCTGAAGCATCTGATGTGGTATTTACAGGAGAAACAGTACCATATATCGGATTATCTATCGTGAACATCACACTGGCTCCTTGCATGGACCCCAGTGATAAATTCGACACCATCACCGTAATGGTGGCTTGATCGGCACCATTGGCAATAACCCATGGATTACTGGTCGCAATCGTTGAGGTATCAGGCAGGTGCCCTGCAGCTGTTCCTACAAGAAACAACATACAGAGGATACTAAGAATTCCAGCATTCGCTCGCATACAAATCACATTGAATGTTGAGATTGCTTATGAAAGTATATAAACATATTTATTTTAAGATAACTTAGATTCTTCGTTTTATTGCAAAAATAACAATTTATATTGCCAGAAAAAAGAATTTTATGTCGTTCATTCTCAATCACTTTTTTTTGCTTCAGCCCACCCCATATCATGAGTATGACAAACAGTATAGGACACCCGGAGTACCCAAGGCAATCAGAATGATATGTTGAGTATCGAATCTAACAAGGTGCGTTCAATTCCCGCTGGGTTCGTTTTTAGTAAAAAAGGGTTATTCAAGTTTGATGAACGTTTTCCCCTTCCCTCCAACCAGCTTGATATCGGTAATAGTAGACGCATCAGGAGCATCAGCAACGGTCGCGTATACCATTATCCTGTAACCCCCTGGGGGGAGGTTCGTCACATCGAGTTGTGCATAATCTACATATTCCATTGTTGTGGCATTATATGCGTGAGTTTTTATATCGAATAGCACCCACGGTCCATTATCAATGGAATAATATACCTTTTCAGTGATAGTACTATTTCCCGTATACTTCGTATTCCACATTGTTGGCAGGTGGGCCTTGATTTCTCCAGGTTCCGTAACAGTGAGATTGGTGAGGGTTATTGTTTTTACTCCAATGGCAGTTACATTGAGTTTGGGCACTACCGTGATGAATGTTTGAGGGAGATTCAGGATCTCTGTACCACCATTGAAAGATACTTTTGAATTCTTACCGAATACATCAATCATGCCACTCTGATTGACTTTCAGCCGGAATGTTGCATTCCAGAACTGACCGACTTTTATTGTTCCGATATCGAAGTCCAGTTTATTATCGAAGGCCCAATCTGCTGACTGGTTGATGGCAGGCACTGTTGTTGTTCCATTCTGCCAATAGATCTTTGTCGAAACAGTTGGATTGTAGACATAATCGAATACCTGATCACCAGGCATCGTTACTCCAGTGACATTAACATTCTCAAAATCCGCCGTCATAGTGGTGTTTACACCGGCATTGTCTTTGAGTTCTTCGGCGATTTGTTTATACAATGTTTCCAGTGCAGCCTGATCTGGCGCATGCTGATAAAATGCACCAGTTGAATTCGCCATATTAATTAACGCGTTTTTTGTATTAATTCCAGGTACCTGTACAAAGGAAAGTGAATAAAGACGGATTTGATTGTTTGCAGCATAGACTGACATGTTCTGATTTGAGGCCCAAGAATCTGTGTAATACGTTGTGGTACGTGTAGCGCGTCGCTGAGTAGTTTCATACTGATCATTATTCCAATTCGATGTACCATCATCGTATTTCTGACCATTTGGTGCATTGGCAATCGACCCGGAATGGTACACCCCGCCACCGATATCCGGGAAATACTGATATACATCTATAATATTCAGTACATTTCCTGCCCAGATTAAATGAAGTCCTGGACCATCCACATCAAACCCTGTGCTACCCTGCCGTGCGAGAGGATCTCCCGCCATACTCCAGTCACCATCTGTCATGTGGATGACTGCTTTGACTGATCCTGAATTAGCACTCTCGACCTCCCTTTTCAAAGCATCATGGAGCCCCCGACGCATGTTAGTGTGGGCCCCAAAAACATTTCCGCTTATGGAACTGATTTTGTTCTTGGTGGTACCGAAATCATTTGTCAAATCCTGGTATACCCACGACGTTGTGTTATAGGTCATAATTCCCACCCTGTCTCCATTTGCTGAATTCATCTGGTCGACAAAAACTTTTGCAGCCTGTTTTGCCTGATATAAGCGGGTACCTGCTGTTTTACCGGTTCTCCAGGAATAGTAGTGACTGGCGTAAGAGCTGGTGAACCCGGATGAATCGATAGCGGTGCAGGAGATCTTCTCTCCCCAGTCATAGAACAATTTCATAAGCCTGTTGAGTAACCGGGTGAATGTTGAGGATCGGATCCGCTGGCAGAACTTCTGGATCGTCGTGAAATGGGGAACTTCATCGAGATGTAT
>JAJRBZ010000010.1 GCA_028679185.1 Methanoregula sp.
ACACGGTCAGCCTTCCTTGAAAGTTTCTGGAGAAGGGCAACAATTTTTCGTTCGGTCGGGACCTTGATGGTCTTTGCATCGATCAGGCTTCGCGGTGTTGATTCTTCACTGCGCCAGTTTTTGTACCCGGGCTCAAAATCGATCTCCACAACGTGGCCACGCAGCCCGACGGTCATCGTGTCGCCAAAACTGTAGGTGGACACACCGGTGTCCCGGTGCTCGGTGATCTTCTTTCCGTCGCTTAAGATCTCTGCAATACGGCGTGCCGATATGTTCTTTTCCGCGACAATAAGGTGCACTGTCCTCACGCCCCTTCTTTGTTAAGTTCTTCTGCGAGCAGCCGGTTCACTTCACCGGGATCTGCACAACCCCGTGTCTTTTTCATGACCTGGCCAACAAGGAAATTGAATGCCCCTTTCTTTCCCTTCATAAAATCGTCCACTGCACCGGGATGCTCGGTGAGAACTTCGGTTATTGCTGTTACAATCGGGTTGGATTGAATGCTGAGATCAGGTTCGACACCGGATTTTGCTGATATGTCAGCGGCCGTATCACCAATATTGGTTGCGGAGACTTTTCTGAGATTCAGCCGCTCTACAATGACCGCCGGTTTCTCGCACGGCTGGTGGTTTTTGTGCTGGTCCAGCATGACCCGCAGCACCTCAGTCCCGCTTTTGTCCGTGATTACACCCATGCGGAGAAGCCCTAAAAGCCCGGTAAAAGCGGCCGGGTCCACCGCATCGATATTCATGTTCCGGTAGTTCAGTTCACCGATGAGCGTATCGGAAATCCACGTGTCAGCAAGTGTCGCAAGCGTCACCGGATCAGGACTGACGACTGTTTCATAGAAGTTTGCCAGCCGCAGGTCACCGGTCAGGGTGCGGGCATGGTTCAGCGAGCACCCGTACTGTGTGATGAACCGCTCCCGCCGTGCATCCGGGAGTTCAGGGAGCTCAATATCCTGTAACCAGGAGTGGACGTGGAGCGGGCGCAGGTCAGGCTCGGGGAAATACCGGTAATCATGTTCCTGCTCTTTTGAACGGGAAGACTGGGTGATGCCCCGGGCCTCGAGAAAATGCCGGGTTTCCCGTTCCACTTTCTGGCCGCGGCGGAGCAGGTTCTTCTGCCGGGTAACCTCAAATGTGAGGGCCTTTTCCACGCCTTTATATGATGTGATATTCTTGACTTCCACGCGTTCGCTCCCCCGGATAGAGATATTGGCGTCCACCCGCAGCGATCCTTCCTTTTCAGAGTCAAATACACTGAGATACTCCAGCGTGGCCCGGAGCTTGTTTAAAAACTTCCGGGCTTCTTTGGGAGAACGCATGTCCGGTTCACTTACGATCTCGATGAGCGGGATGCCTGCCCGGTTGTAATCCACCAGCGAGTACCTTCCCCGTTCGGCAGTACCCATATGCACGAGCCTTCCCGGATCCTCCTCTACATGGATGCGGGTGATCCGGATGCGTTTCTCGCCTCCTTCATCCCCCTCGATCTCTAGGTACCCTCCTTCTGCCAGCGGCTTGTCATACTGGGTGATCTGGTATGCCTTGTCAAGGTCAGGGTAGAAGTAGTTCTTCCGCGAGAACTCCGATTCTTCGAGCACGGAACAGTTCAGTGCCTTTGCCACCCGCATCGCATATTCAATGGAACGCCTGTTAAGTACCGGCATCGAGCCGGGCAACCCGAGACAGACCGGGCAGACATGGGTGTTCGGGCCATCGCTGCGGTAATCCGTGGAACAGCCGCAGAAGAGTTTGCTCTTCGTATCGAGCTGGCAGTGGACTTCAAGGCCGACAATAACCTGTCCGTCCATTTCAGCTCACCGCCTGTTCATACGCGTACGCCACATCGATCACGCGCTCGTCTTCCCACGGGCGGCCCATGATCTGGAGCCCGACCGGCATGCCCTCAACCTTCCCGCAGGGGACCGATATGGCAGGGATGCCGGCAAGGTTAACCGGGACGGTCAGGATATCTGTGAGGTACATGGCAAGCGGGTCGCTCTTCTCTCCCAGTTTAAACGCAATCGTGGGCATCGTGGGCCCTGCCAGCACATCAACATCAGAAAAGATACGGGCAAAGTCCTTTTTCACGTTCTCGCGGGCTATCTGTGCCTTTGCATAATACTTCCCGTAGTAGCCCGATGATAGGGCAAATGTCCCGAGCATGATTCGGCGCCGCACTTCGGTACCAAACCCTGCCCTCCGCACTTCCCTGAATGCATCATGCCACGACTTCTTTGTGTCAGCGGCCGGGCCGTAGCGCACGCCGTCGAACCGGGCAAGGTTGGAGCTTGCCTCGCAGGTGCAGGTGACGTAGTACGCAGCAAGGGCGTACTCCATGGAGGGGATGCTGCAGGGGAGCGTAGTCGCGCCGAGTTCTTCGAGCCGCCCGATGGCTTTTGTTACTGCTCCTGCAACTGCCGGGTCAACCCCGGCACCGAAATATTCCTTCGGGATGCCGATCCTCAGCCCTTTGATATCGGCAGAGGGCGTGTGGGTATAAGGGCGGTCCTGCAACGTCGAGTCGCGGCGGTCGTACCCTGCGATCACCCCCATAAGAGTTGAGACATCAGAGACGTTTTGCGCCATGGGCCCGATCTGTTCCAGCGAGTTTGCGTACGCGATCAGCCCGTAACGCGAGACCCGGCCATAGGTCGGTTTCATACCCACAATACCGCAGAATGCAGCAGGACAGCGGATTGACCCGCCTGTATCCGTTCCAAGGGCCATCCGCACCATGCCGCCGGCGATGGCCGCAGCACTGCCACCGGATGATCCGCCCGGTACCCGTCCGGTATCCCGGGGATTGAGGGTTGGACCAAACGCGGAGTTCTCGGTGGTGGTCCCCATGCCAAACTCGTCCATGTTGGTTTTTCCCACGATCGCTGCTCCCGACTGCCGGAGGAGCCAGACGACATGGGCATTGTAGGGGGGGATGTAGCCTTTCAGGATTTTTGACGCACAGGTTGTCTCAATACCCTGCGTGGAGATATTGTCTTTTACCGCGACGGTAACACCACAGAGTGGTCCCTCGCCGTGAGGGGCCTTCGTACAAGTAGTCAGGAAGGCGTTGTAACGGTCATCCGGTTCAAAGGTAAGGGTGTGTGCTTCCACTACATCACCCGGGGCGCTTTGATAAAACCGTCTTCTGTTGCCGCGGCATTCTGCAGTACAGCCTCCCGCGGCAGGGAGGGTTCCGGTATGTCTTCCCGCATCACGTTGCAGAGGTCCCGGGTACCTGCGGTATCCCCTTTTACCCGGTCCAGCACGTCAAAATAGTCAAGGATTGCATTGAACTGGTGAGTAAAGGTACTCAGTTCTTCCGTATTGATGCCGACATCGGCAAGTTCTGCGATATGGTGTACTTCCTGTTCAGTGGCCATGTTCCTTCCCGCTGCTATAGTCTATGTAATCTTGTATGGACGTTTTATAACCTTTTTTTCGGGCAAGCTTCTGCAGCACCTTCCAGACCCCGCTCCCGTACTGCATCGCTTTCTTCTCGTACCAGGCGAATTCGGCGGGGATATGGCGTTCTGCGACCTTCCTGAGCGGGACCTTCCGGCGCCCTCCCTGCACCTTCTCAGCAGCAGGGATCGCGCGTGCAGCGCGCACTACCCGCACGTCCATATAGGGCATGGAAAGGCAGGTACCATGGAGTGCAGCTACTGCCTGGTCGCGGTCGGCCTGCTGTCCGAGTCCCAGGAAATCACGTTCGAGGTCATCTTCAAGCGTCGGTGTCTCAAGGTACCGGGAATAGCCGGCGAAGAGTTCATCTGCTCCCTGACCGGTGAGGATACGCCGGTAGCCGTGCTCGCCGGCAAAGCGGGCAACGAAGTACTGGGTCAGGGCAATACTCGTATTTACCGGATCAGTCACGGGGATTGCGCCAATAACAGCCGGGAGGGCAGATTCGATCTCCTTTGGCGTAATCGTGACTGTCGTTAAGGAAAGCCCAAGCACATCCGCGGCATGGCGTGCCTGCCGGAGGTCATGGGAGCCCTCAAGGCCGACAGCAACGCACTCGCGCCCGGCAAGACAGGCGACCAGCGTCGAGTCCACACCACCGGACAGTGCCGTCACGCCCTCGTCGCTGCGCAGCTGCACTGCAGTCACAATCGCCTCTTCCAGTGCCAAGTCCGGGACTTGGGGATTAATCTCACCCCGGACTACGCCATCGCAGATCAGGGTGCCTTTCGGGCAGTTGCCCGGTATGATGCCGAAATGGTCCCGGGCCCGGCACCCGTACCCGGCAAGGAAAAATTCCCCGCCGAATTTGAGGATTTCGTCCGGGCAGTCCTTCACAATTGTCTCAATATCCTGCAGGGAGAGCCGCTGCCCGTCAACTTCAACCCAGCCGGAAAGTTTTAACGTTGTCATTTTTTAGTAACTCATCATTCTTTAGTTGTCCTCATTCAAGACTCCTCGTGTTTGAGAGTTTCGAATCTTGTAGAGGGAATACTAACTCTTTGACCCTCATAATTTTTTAAGAAGGAGGGGACAGTGCCTGTCCCCCATGCCCGCCCCTGCGCTAACGATGGGGAGGTATTACCTGTTTGCTTATTGATCGCACATCAGGCTGGTTTGATCAGTAGGATTACACCCTCCTGGAGCGGATGTGGTAATTTCATCCTTTTAACTGGCCTTCCGTTTCCTGAAGGCATCCACTCACCCGCTCTTTTTTTTTAGTTGTACAGTCAATAGTTCAGAGCATCACGATATCTTAGGTTCCGGTCCCAGTTCCGCCGGACTTAAGATACCGGACTGCAAGGATATGTAAACAATAATTGTGCGAGGGTAGGAAAGCCCGGCCAACTCCGATGGACTTAAGATCCATTCCTGTAGAGGTTCATGCGTTCGAATCGCATCCCTCGCATTTTTGTTTTTGGGTCATAGGTATCTAGCAAAGTGAAACTCTGTGTTTCTGCAATGAAAACCAGTAAAATAAAAAAATATAATAACCAATAAATTGAACTAATGGTTTACATTAATACATTGCATTATTGTTAAGTATCGCTTCGTTCATTCTCACGTTAAATGCAAGATATTCGGGTAATATGAAAAAAGATTGGATGATTTCAATACGTAGTTACGACGGTACACTTTCCGAAGATTGCATGTACTACGCTACGCTGATCCTGGAAACATATCCATTGATTACGTCAGTTTCCGAATGGATATTTTTTGCCGCTATCGTAGTCGGAGCCCTGGTGTTATATTCCAATCAGGAACTCAAAAAAACATTTCTGGATGGCGATTCCCGTATGCAGCAAAAAACGAGGCGGTTTTATGGCGGTGTTTTGGGAGTGGCACTTTTTGTGCTGGCAATCTCGGTAATAATTATCTATATCTGGGATCCTTGTTCAATTATTAGTTCTGGAGAAAGATAGAAGGCACACTACCGGGAAAAATACGATAGAAGAGAAAAGTCCTGGTGTTTTCCGGTAACAATTTTATAAAGAAGCCAAATATAAGGGTATCCGGTAAAAATGCTGGCACGAATATGCCAGACAGCGACCATACGCAGGAAATGCAGTTACACTATCCTATAAGGTAGATAAGCACCGCAAAGATACTTCCGGCAAGAACGCAATATACCGCAAAATAATACAACCGGTTTTCCTGGAGAATTTTCATGAACAGGCCGATGCTTGCATACCAGACAATAAATGCGGCGATAACGGCTATCACCAGCGGCCCGAATCCTGCACCGGAAGCAGGTTCCTCAAGAAAGGTCAGGACTGTTGCAATAGTCATGGCAGGGATTCCAATCAAAAAGGAAAATTCAGCCGCATCTTTGGGTTTAATCCCTGACAGGAGTGCAGTACCGATTGTTGATCCCGACCGCGAAATGCCCGGTGCCACAGCAATACCCTGGGCGATTCCGATCAGGAGAGCGCTTTTTATGGTAATCTCTGCCTTATGTTCCTTTTTTGCTGAAGCGATGAAGAGAAATATACCGGTAACAATAATAAGAAGACTCACCACAAACGGCTGACCGTATAAATCCTTAAAAAACTGTTTTCCGGCAAAACCGATGATACCCGTGGGAATACCTGAAAGTACAATCAGTGCAGCATAAAAAAGCGCGTGCCGTTCACCGGCCACAATGCCCAGGCATACAAAGAGAATTTTTTTCCGGAAATACAGGATCGGCGCTGCGATGGTCCCCCCATAATAACAATATCGAATTCCGGGGGGACCGGGATCCCCAAAAGGGACTGGAAGATGACAAGGTGTCCCGAACTGGATATGGGCAGCCACTCAGTAAATCCCTGGACCAGACCTAAAAAAAGGGCTTCAATGATGGTGAGCTGGTGCATTATGCAATGATTATGAAAATCAAAGTATTTGTAGGATTATACTGCGAGGCTGGTTGTATCAGTGTGATTTTTTTATTTTTTGTCTGATGGAATCCTTGCCGGTAGAAAGGAGGGAACAGTGCCTGTCCCTCCTTCACAGCGCCTGTGCTATAAGGATAACGACGGATTACCGGCATGGCAATCATTCCCTTTTTAATATGCTACCAGGTAACCTCGTGCGGACATTATGAGGTTTTCATTGGATGTCCCTTCGATACTATAATTGCAGTGGTTTTCAATAAACAGCATCCCGTCACTGTTTACCGAAATAAAAATATTCGGTTAATATTCTTCCTAAAAAACAATGTCAAAGTTTTATGCCCTGTTTTAAAAAAATTCCTGTATAAATCACGGATTTCCTTTAAAAATCACGAAAAATATTAAAAATGTATCTGCATTGCAACACCACTAATATTTATATAGGTTAATGAAAATATACACTGGTACCGCTAGGGAGGGGACTGTATGGAAAATAATATCGACCGTGAACTTACGCAGATTAAAACACACCCCTATGACCGGGAACTGACCCGGATTAAGAATTTCCTGAAAGGAAGCGCAAAAGGGTATACGGTAACTGAGATCTCCCGTGCTATCGATATCAACCGCAATTCGGTGGCAAAATATCTCGATGTGTTATGTATTTCCGGGGCTGTTGAGCTGAAAGTCATCGGTTCGGCAAAAATTTACTCCCTGACAAAACGGATCCCGGTCTCCTCGATCCTGTCCCTCTCTTCAGATTTTATTTTCGTGCTGGACGACGATTTTGTCATCAGCTATGTCAATGAAAAAGTACTGAATTTCGAGAAAAAAACATCTGAAGAGATTTTAGGAAAAACAGTCGAAGGTGCAGGTCTGTCGCTGTTATCCCTCCCTGATATTCACCGGATACTACAGGATTGTACTCATGGCAATGATATCATAAAAGAGATGGAAGTACAAAATAACGGGAAACCATCATACTTCCGCGCAAAGTTTGTCCCCAGCATCCTTGAAAACGGGAAACGGGGGATCCTGGTCATTCTTGATGACATTACCCAGATTAAACAATACCAGCGCGACCTGGAAAAGACCGTACAGGATCGCACCAATGAATTAACCGAGACCTCGACCACCTTAAAAAAGGAGATCAAAAATCACCAGGAAGTAAAGGATGCATTCGAAGACAGTGAACGGAGGTACCAGACCCTCATTGAACTTGCGCAGGAAGGCATCTGGACATTTGACGCAAAAGGTATCACCACCTTTGTCAACCAGAAGATGTCTGAAATCCTTGGCTTCCCTGTCGATGAGATACAGGGAAAATCCCTGTTCTCCTTTGTCGGTGCGAATGACCGCACCTATCTGGAAGAAAAACTCGCCTCCATAAAAACCGGGAACAGCGAACATTTTGCCCTGATGTTTCTCAAAAAGGACAAGACGCCGGCCTATTCTCGGCTGTCAGCTTCTCCCAGTATCGATGAAAAAGGCAGATTTGTCTATGGCCTGTTCGTGGTTTCAGATATTTCAGCCCTGAAAAAAGCCGATGATGCACTCCGCGAAAGTGAACTGCACTACCGCACCATTATCGAGACCTCCCCCAATGGCATTCTCGTGCTGGACCCTGAAGGTATTATCAAGCTGGGAAATATCCAGGGTGCAACGATGCTGGGGTATGCAGGCCCCGCTGAGCTGACCGGAAAGAATTTTTTCGATTACGTTACTCCCAATGACCTTGAGAGCAGCCGGGAACATCTGAAAAAAACGATTGAAAAAGGATTTACCAAATACCTTGAATGCCGGCTGATTGCAAAAGACGGTACAGCATTCTGTGCCGAAGTCAGTGTCTCAACCATACCTGACGATGCCGGCAGGCCCAGCGGATTTGTCTGCGTCATGTCCGATGTCACCGAGCGGCGCAAGGCAGAATACCTGGTAAAAAAATCCGAGGAAAAACACCGTGCTCTTGTCGAGGGTATCAGCCACATCATATTCACCACCGATATACGGGGACGGTTTACCTACGTGAGTCCGGTTATCCAGCAGGTGCTCGGGTACACCCCTTCAGAAATGATCGGCAAATATTTCTACTCGCTCGTCCCTTCCGAGGAGCGGCATATCATTGGGGAGCGGTTTAAAGAGGCACAGGCAGCACGGACTGGCCCGAATGATTTCAGGATGATTGACAAAGCCGGCACTGTTCACTGGGGCCGGATTATTGCCCAGCCACTCATCGAGGAAGAGAAAATCACCGGAATTACCGGGCTTATCGGGGATATCACGGATCTCAAGCACAGCGAGCAGGCGTTGCAGGAGAGCGAGGAGAAACTCAAACTGGCAATCGAGGGTTCCGGTGTAGGGCTGTGGGACTGGCAGGTTCAGAGCGGGGAGATCGTCATAAATGACCGCTGGGCATACATCCTCGGGTACCCTGTGGAGGAACTCGGGCCGCTCACCATCGACCGCTGGCGATCCTTTATCCATCCTGATGACCTGCAGAAATCCAAAGATATGCTCGAGAAGCATTTTGCCGGGGAAACGCCGGATTTCGAATACGAATACCGGATGCTGCACAAGGATGGTCACTGGATCTGGGTACTCGACCGAGGTATGGTCACTGAACGGGACAAGGAAGGAAAACCCGTCCGTATGACCGGTACCCATCTCAACATCACCGAGCGCAAGGCAGCAGAAGAAGCACTGCGGCAGGCAAACCGGAAGTTGAATCTCCTGTCAAGCCTGACCCGGCA
>JAJRBZ010000011.1 GCA_028679185.1 Methanoregula sp.
TATAAAGAGTATTATTCATTCTCGAGAGGTAAAAAGAGGTAATTCCCCTCCTTACAAGGATATTTGTATATTTGCTTACCGACATGCGAAGAAAACCGGGTTCGTTTTTCGGGACTAAAAGATCCTAAGAGTAAGAACTTATGTATATTTTATTTTGGTTCTTTTCTTAACATGACAACTAAGGCGATTGCTACAATCATTACGATTGCACCGGCTGCCAGCAGCAGATCAATAACTGATGGCTTAAACACCTTGTGTAATCCCGTCGTAAATTTCTGCGTCTGTCCGGCAGCGATGGTGAGATTCGATGTAATATTCGCGTAGTCCTGCATTGTTAATACAATAGTATGTACACCGTCAGAAAGTCCAGATATAGTTATGGGGCTTACCCCTTTGAAAACACCATCTATATACACTTCTGCACCAGCAGGGTCAGTAGTTACCGCAAGCGAACCTGTCCGAAAGGCAGGTTCCTTTGTAAAAACAAGAACGGCATTAATCGCAGCTGTTTGTCCTGATCCGACAGAAACTGCCTGAGTCAAGTCATCATACCCTTTTTCCGAAAGCGTTACTTCGTGATTTCCCGGCATAATATCATGGAAAATGGCAGGAGTCGTACCTTTCTCACTTCCGTCCAGATACACTGCAACACCTGAAGGAATCGATGTGATGGCAATCGATCCATATGCATAAGGAAGCTTGGGTGTTGGTTCCACAACACTCTTACTGAGTCCTGCTACAATCGTCAACGGTGTTGAAGCTTCCACTACGATATTCTTAGTGTAGTCCTCATAACCTTCCATCCTGATTGTTATCACATGATTCCCGATCACGGTATCCGTTAGTGTCACTGGTGTTACACCCCGGATTACATTATCAACAAATACGGCAGCTCCCAGGGGCGAAGATGTAATAGAAAGCGTTGCCTTAGGAGCAGTCACCGTAATTAGATTGCTTACACCCATACTGCTGAATTTAGCTGAACAGGTATCCCGTGCTTCAAGGGATACCCCATAGGTTCCGGGAGTTAAGTAGGTATGCCGGAGATTCTCAGCCGGTGAAGTTCCACCATCACCAAAATTCCAGGCATAGGCATTGGCATTGGTTGATGTGCTCGTGAACTGGACTGTAAGTGGGGCGACTCCGGAGGTTGGCATACCTGAAAATCCAGCCTCTGGTTGAAAAGGCACACAGGAAGGAATCATTGGTGTGAAATTTTCCGGAGT
The DNA here is from genome assembly GCA_028679185.1 of Methanoregula sp. Taxonomy (GTDB): domain Archaea; phylum Halobacteriota; class Methanomicrobia; order Methanomicrobiales; family Methanospirillaceae; genus Methanoregula. The sequence continues at coordinate 1,227 of JAJRBZ010000011.1, forward strand.
GGAGATATTCATCAAATAGGTGTCCTGTCTCCACAGATCACATTGTGTACCTGCCATGAATTTCAGTATAAAAAGGCCGGAAGTGTTGTAAGTATGGATAACACCATCAACCGGACCATAATAGGGTGGTGAACCGTCGCCGAAATCCAGTGAATACTGGGTCGGAAAATCCCCGGAAGGTGACGACTGTGCCGGAAACATGAATCCCTGGGTACAGGGCAGCACAGGAGGAGATCGATCACACCCCCCACTGAACAGAATTATAGACTGGCTTTTTGGTGGCCCATCGCACACGACTGCAGTAACCGGGAATATACACCATCCCGCCATAACGATAACGCACCACAAAAGGATCAGATTATATTTTGGTATCCTTTTCATTCCCCCCACTCCGGTATCTCAGAATCACACTTATGATTGCAAATCATATCCACTTATACAAAGAAAAGATTAATCTCTTCATTGTAAAAACATCAGCTGTTTTTGGGAGATAACCGGCAAAAAAAGGGAAAACCGGATCAATTTTTATTATAAGGACTTCTTTTAAAAGCAGACAAATTGACCTTGCTTTATTGTTAATATATACGATGATTTTTTTAAACAGTTACATCTTTTCGGGATCAGGTATCTTTACAATGATCATGACATTAGAAAAAATCTCACTTAAAATAACCCCGAAATGGACTCGTTTTGCCCGTTTTTTAGAAAGAACAGCTCCTATTCGGGAAATTTCTCTTTAGTCAAGCCTCATTCGGGAACTTTTTCGGATCTTTCCTGAGGGATTCCGCATGTCGTGATTGTGAGATAGAAAAGGAGCGGACTATTTTCCAAACAAGAAGTCCACCCTGTAGTCCTGGGTACATTCCCCATCAAGAACCGTCTCGTAGGTAGTAGTAGCCCCCTGTTGAATGGTACCTATAAATATTGAACTCGAATCCCTTATTGTACCTGTTCTGGAGTTGATAAGATTGAAATGTAACTGCACTGAGTCCACCGCCACTTCACCCGTATTGTACACATAGCCGGTTACAAGTTCATAACAACCCTGATTCGGTGACCACCCTTCTGTATACTCATAATGGGTATGAATTACTCCTTCTGCGTTATCATGTACCGCAGGACTGGTGAGACAACCTGAAAGAGAGACAAGAGCGATCATCAGGATACAAACAGCAATTATATTTTTCATGATACCCTCACTTTGGCCGCCATGTATGCTACTATCCCAGATACCATGCAATAGCAAGAAAACCGTGGATAAAAGTAATCACAATTGTCAATCTTGCGAAATTGATATGCCAGGAAAGAGGGATGTCGCCTTTCCCCTTCATGATCATAAAACCAAGGGCAGCTGTGCTTATGAGGCTTATGAGCAGGATAGTCCCTGCAATAATGATCATGGGAAAAGTAATCAATGCCAATAGTGCCATAAACAGTCGTCACACTCATCGCTTATATAGGTTTCACGGTGTATCATCAGTGCTGTTTTATAACTGATCAATGGCTGATAACATCGATTATATTCATGCATACTGGCGGATGGTCCAGCAATCCGGGTGTCAAAGATGACAAAACAGGAATAGGAATTTTTTATTACCGCCAGAGCAGTAATGTAAATCATATGAAATCCTCAGTACCTTATCATCTGCAGCCCGCACTTACGATCCTCCTGCTTGTTTCACTGGTACTATTTACCAGTGGATGTATCCAGCAGCCCACTCTGTACCTTGGAAAACAGACTGTCGCAACACAAACTGTCGAAACATCTGTAGTAACCGCAGAGCAACCTGACAGCTCACATATTATTATAACTTATCATGGTGGGCAGGGCATGGAAAAGCTCATCGAACTGGAAACGACAGTTATGGACAGCCAGGGAAAAAGTAAAACGCAGTCAACCGGTACCCGGCTTGCCACTACTCCTGTCAAGGTAGGGGGCACCAGTACCTTTATCGGGTCATTTGCCGGCAATGATCATGTGGTTGTCACCGGCTATTTCTCCGATGGGAAACAGCAGGTTCTTCTTGATATTTACCTCTGAATATTTTTTAGACATACCTGTGCGAATATAATTTTTTATGAGAAACTTCACGTCACGAATGGAGAGAGCTGCCTGTGCGAAGGTTCTGCGATCGATCCTCCGATAGTGAAACGGGGTATCAAGTATAAAAATGCAGAATTGTTATTTTTTCCTCGATGTAATAATAAATCCACCTGTTCAGAACAGCAAAAAGAGTCTTATTAATTCCTTTGCCGCGAAGGCCTGCCCATCATTTTTTTTCCCCGCAGCAGTTTGTGGTATGCAATTGCAAACCGGTGTGCCTCATTCCTGATCTCCTGAATGTAATGCAGTGCCATTCCTTTATCATCAAGCCGTCGCGGGAGCATATCACCAGGAATGTATATGTCCTCCAGCCGTTTGGCAATTGCTATTACCGGGATTATCAGATCAAGCTCTCTTAACACCTCTTCAGCAGCAGTCAGCTGACCTTTCCCGCCATCGATGATGATCAGATCGGGAAGATCCGAATCCTCTTCGATGAGTCTCCTATACCGCCGTTTCACAATTTCCGCAACAGCGGCCAGGTCATCAATACCTTCAATTGTTTTTATTTTGAACCTGCGGTAATTCTTCTTGTCCGGCACACCATGCCGGAACTGCACCATGGATCCGACCATGGATGTCCCCGAGAGGTGCGAGATATCAAAGCACTCTATTACTTCCGGTGGATCGGGAAGATTGAGACTGGTCTGGAGGTCTTTTACTTTCAGCTCGTTTTTTAAGAACACATGGCCGATATTCTTTTTAACAAGATCGAGCAGCTTTTTCTTCTCACCGATTTTCGGTACGGTCATGTGCACGGTTCTGCCCTTTTTTTCCGAGAGGTATCCAGCAAACGCTTCATCAACTTCGTGCGGGAGTATAAGTTCTGACGGGGGGATGCGGTCAGCATAGTACTGTACGAGAAATTCTTCGAAGAAATCCTCGCGATTATCAAACGAGTATTCCTGCTTGCCTGAAAGCAATCCCTTCACTACAGAAAATACCATCAGGTATACGGTATCGTCTGCTATCGCATACGCAATAACGTCCTGATCAGTTTCTTTTGGTCGCTCCACATGCTGGCGCTCGGCAAGGTGCTCGATCGCACTGATCTGGTTGCGGAGGACAAGTGCCCTTTCGTATTCCATTGCCGCTGACAACGTCACCATTTCTGCCCGCAGCAGGGCCAGCAGCTCATTGCTCTTTCCCTTCAGCAGCGAGGTTGCCCGCTCCACCTGTGTGTGATACTCCTCATTGCTGATGCCACCGATGCAGGGAGCACTGCACGATTTCATATGGTAGCGGAGACAGGCGCGTTTTGGCAGTTTCCGGCATGAACGCAGACGGAAAATCCTTTTGATGACTCTGAGGATGGCATCGCGTTCCGATGCGGACACAAATGGTCCAAAATACGTCGCATCACCAGTATTCATCTGCCGGGCAAATCCGATGCGGGGAAACGCTTCGCGAGTGAGCTCGATATACGCAAACCGTTTTGCATCCTTAAGATCGATATTGTATTTCGGCTGGTGCTTCTTAATCAGGTTGTTTTCCAGCAGCATGGCCTCGGTCTCGGTATTGGTCACCATCACACTGACCGATGCGATGCGGGCAATCAGGTTCCGGGTCTTGGGATCGCGATCAGTTTTCTGGAAATAACTCGTCACACGCTTTTTAAGATTTTTTGCTTTACCGACATAGATGACTGTACATGATTCATCAGAAAAAAGGTAGCAGCCGGGATTCTCCGGAAGGATTGCGGGATCGATCATCTATAGTAGGGTTTCAGAGTATGGCAACATAAGGAATGGGGATACGGTAAAGAATGAATAAGCTGGAATTTCCCGCATACAGTGCACGGGGTATATCTCTTCCCTGTTAGGTATACAAAATTATTAATAATTATAATAATAACTTTATAATTTAGCCGTTCCTTTTTCCCTCGGGTGTCGGCAGGTGGAGGTGCAATATGGAATGGAAATACACCTATGCAAAGGCAATTCCTATAGAGGCCCAGTACCTCTTCAGGAAAGCGATGGAAGAATACAGCACAGGAAACGCAGAAAGAGCACTGAAATACTTACAACAAACACTGGTGATTGCTCCGCACTATTCAAGGGCTCTTTTTGAGATGGGGAACTGCCTTACTCAGCTTGGCCAGCATGAAGATGCTCAGGCACGATATGAACAGGCTATCCGGATCGAACCAGCCTTGAAAGAACTGCTGATAAACCGGGCCTGACCAATTTTTTACTTGATTACACCAGCTGTCAAAACAGTTATGCGCGTTCCAGAAGTGGTTTAAGGAACTGCCCTGTATAACTTTTCATAATTTCTGCCACATCTTCCGGTGTCCCGGATGCAACAATCTCACCACCGGCATCCCCACCATCAGGACCAATATCGATGATGTGATCCGCGGACTTGATCACATCAAGATTATGTTCGATAACAACCACGGTGTTACCTTTTTCGACAAGATCGTCCAAAACCTTTATCAGTTTTTTTGTATCGTCAAAATGGAGTCCGGTCGTCGGCTCATCAAGCAGGTACAGGGTTTTTCCTGTCGCACGCTTGGCAAGTTCCCGCGTGAGTTTTATCCGTTGCGCTTCGCCTCCTGAAAGGGTGGTTGAGCTCTGTCCGAGTTTAATATATTCAAGACCAACCCGGGAGAGCATCTCAAGCTTGTTCCTGATTGCAGGTATGTTCTCGAATAGTTTCATCGCTTCTTCAACACTCATATTAAGTACGTCGGAAATTGATTTTCCTTTATACTTCACTTCAAGTGTTTCGCGGTTGTAACGTTTGCCCTTGCACTCCTCGCACTCAATATAGACATCAGGTAGAAAGTTCATTTCAATACGAATCATTCCATCACCTTCGCAAGCCTCACACCTGCCGCCCCTGATATTGAATGAGAACCGACCTGGTTTATAACCACGCATTTTTGCCTCTTTTGTTCCGGCAAATACAGATCTTATCTCATCAAATACTTTGGTATAGGTTGCCGGGTTGCTCCGTGGCGTCTTGCCGATCGGTGACTGATCGATAACTATTACCTTGTCTATGTCTGCATCAAAGACAATCCGGTCATGTTTTCCTGCTGGTTCACGGGACTGATGCAGGACTTGCATCATACCTTTGTAGAGCGTTTCGTACACGAGCGTGGACTTGCCACTCCCGGAGACTCCCGTAATCACCGTGAGCACCCCGATGGGAAACTTTGCATCGATATTTTTAAGATTATTCTCAATGCATCCTTTGACGGTGATGAACCTGATTGATTTCCGGCGTTTTGCCGGAACCTCGATTTGTTTTGCACCACTTAGATACTGTCCTGTGAGGGACTTCTTGTTCTTCTCGATTTGGGCGGGTGTCCCTTCCGCTACTACTGCACCGCCATGGAGACCGGCACCAGGTCCCATGTCAATGAGGTGATCGGCTGACCGGATCATATCCTCGTCATGCTCGACAACAATTAATGTATTTCCAAGATCACGGAGAGTCCGCAGCGTCCCTATAAGCTTGCGGTTATCTTTCTGGTGCAGCCCGATGGAGGGTTCATCCAGCACGTAGAGAACGCCCATCAGATTTGATCCAATCTGGGTGGCAAGCCGGATACGCTGGGCTTCACCACCAGAGAGAGTGCCGGCATTCCGGGATAGGGTAAGATAGCCAAGACCTACCTTTTCCAGAAATTCAAGACGTGAACGGATCTCTTTGATAATTTGTCTGGCGATTTCTACTTCCCGGTCAATAAGGTTGAGATTATTAAAGAACCTGACACTGTCACTGACCGAGAGATCCGTTACATCTATAATGGATTTCCCGCTGATTCTAACAGAAAGAACCTTGTCCTTGAGACGTTTCCCTTTACATGCAGGGCAGTCGAACACCCGCATGTATCCTTCAAGCTCGCGTTTACGATAATCTGACTGGGTCTGAGAATACAACCGGGCTGTCTGGGGAAGAAGGCCTTCCCATTCACCGGTATGCGACCAGTGAGCATCCCCGTTCTTCATACTCATGGAGAACTTCATTCGTTCGGAAGAACCATACATTAACGCATTATATTGATCTTCGTTGAGATCCTTGATCGGAGTGAGCACGTCAAATCCAAAATGCTTCGCAACAGTCGCGAGGTATTGTCCCCTGAAACCGTCCATCGGGTTGCGGTAGGGAGCAACAGCGCCATCTGCAATACAGCGGTTCATATCCGGGATAATAAGATCAGGATCAAATTCCATCTTCACACCGATCCCGTGACACTCCTCGCAGGCGCCAAACGGGCTGTTGAACGAGAACATCCGCGGCTGAAGTTCCTCAAAGGCAATCCCGCAGATGGGGCAGGCCATCAGTGAAGAGTAGATCGATTCCTTCTCACCTTCATCAACGACGAGGATAAGTCCATCGGATTTTAACAGTGCGTTTTCAACAGCCTCGGCAAGCCGTGACCGGTCTTTTGTCTCCAGCCGGTCAATCACAATCTCAATATCCTGTTTCTTATAACGATCGAGGTTGATCTCTTCATCGGTACGTATGATTTTTTTATTCACCCGGACGCGCGTATAGCCCTCTTTATTCAAGTCTTTGAGGAGTTGCTGGTAAGTACCCTTCTTCTGACGTACAACCGGTGAAAGAATTGTGACCATCCCGGGGTATTCTGCAGCGATCTGGTCTGCAATCCTGTCAGGGGTCTGGGAGGCGATAGGGAGATTATGCTCCGGACAATAGGGTGTACCTATGCGGGCAAAGAGAAGACGGAGATAATCATAGATCTCTGTCGTAGTGCCAACTGTGCTCCGGGGGTTTTTTGATGTAGTCTTCTGTTCTATAGAGATAGCCGGGGATAACCCTTCGATACTATCCACATCCGGCTTATGCATGAGACCGAGGAACTGGCGGGCATAGGTCGACAATGACTCGACGTACCTTCGCTGACCCTCTGCGTAGAGTGTATCGAAGGCAAGTGTTGATTTGCCGGAACCGGAAACTCCGGTGATTACAACAAGCTTATCGCGAGGGATCTCTACGCTGATGTTTTTCAGGTTATGCTGACGTGCTCCTTTTATGATGATGTTTTTCATGCTGATGTGAGGTATACATCGGCTCAGGAATTTAAAGATATATATTTCGGGGCATGAAGGTGAACTGCATGGTGATTTCGGATTTGATCAACGGATCCGTAAGCAACATGATGTGTGCATTAGTATGTAGTACCAATAGACAGGGAATGTTTTGGGCATTGACATTGATTCAAACAATTTCAATTCTATTCAAAAATACTAAAATATCAGGATAATTAGTCTATTTTTTATGATATATCATTAAAATAAACTCTGATTAAAATAAATAAATTTATTAATAATTAAGTAATTATAAGATAAAACAAGGAAATAAAATGAGAGGCAAAGGGTATCCAGTCCGGGCAGTTCTTCTGGTAATTGTCTTAATCACCATTGGCGTGATGACACCCATGATATTTCAGGATTCTGGTAAAACCATATACAAAACCGTGAGTGCAGGAAAAGAAAGTTATTCTTCCGGTGACAGTTCTCCTGCAAGCCCCAATCCTGAGGATATCCGATTGTTAGCGCCCCCGTCCACCCCCGGATCCAACGACACAAAAATACCTTCAGATTCTTATATAACGGTAGAACAACCGGCATCCGATATAAAAGGACCAAAATTTGATCAGGGTTATGTTGAACGGTCTGATTTTAACGAGGTCGTAATTTATAATGGGATAATATCAACGATGTCAGTATCTCCGACTTTAGTATTATATGATTATAACCATGATGGAATTGTGGATTACGAAAAAACTGTATTGTGCGTAAATATAATATAATTGCTTTTTCTTGTTACTTGTGCAATATCAGAGATAATTCCGGTTTATTATTGGCATATATCTCATTGGCAGAGTCTGTATCTGATAAAAACGTGAATTCTCGTGATCAATTAATCACTGCTCGAATAGTGCCGATGAATAGATGAGGCCAGATAAAACGAGGGTGCTAAATACTTTTTGTACAAATACCATTCTGAACTACGGTGAATCCTATTATGCCCGTCGTAATTCTGAAAACAAGAAAAGGCCTGTCACGAGACCAGAAACGAAGAATCGTCAACGAATTTACTTTGACACTGGTCAATACCACTGGGATCAAACCCGAACTCGTAACCATTCTCATTGAAGAAAAGAAACTGGAAGACATCGGAAAAGCAGGGAAACTCCGGTGTGATGAGGAATAAATTTTTTTTCTTGGGTTACCATTCATTTTTTTTTTAAAAAAAACTGACTATAGACACTTGATATAACCGTTTCCGATATTTTTCCGTAATAGAATATCTGTAATTTGCATGAATCCGAAAAATATTTTGAACCATACCTCACTGGCCATCTTCGTTGCCTTGGTGTAGTCGTAATGGCATTCTGTATTACGCAAAAGGCACAACTGGGATTCGCATGGCTATTGGATCTCGCGATTATCTTCATACTGATGATACACGAATAAAAAAAATCAGGGTCTACTTTTTTCGTCACAGATGCCAGGATGAGGAAAGGCAGGTACCAAAAGCAAACTTCATTCATGTAAAGTACCAATAATTTTTACAATGTATGAAGAAAATATGTCACCGGAACTATTTGATAAAAGACCGGTTCCTGAAAAGACAATCTATCTTGCCAAGTGGAGCTCAAGGTTCTGGGCATGGCTTATTGATATTATCCTCGTCATTCTTTTTTTAAATATTGTCCGCGGGGTTCTCGAACCCGTCTTTTCATTACCACTTCTCTGGGATTTTGGTAATAAGAACTGGGGAATTTCTACTATCGGCTTTCAATCCATATTCTTCTTCACTTACTGGACGATCATGGAAGGCTTCCGTGGCCAGTCAATTGGCAAGATGGTGATGAATATTAGGGTTGTTAACCGGGATGGTACGAAGATCACCTACGCAACCTCTGCACTTGAGAGCCTGGGGAAGGCCTTCCTTCTTCCCCTGGACTGCCTGATAGGATGGCTTGCCTTGCCTGGAGCAAAATTGCGTTTATTTAACCGGATATCAAATACCATTGTAATTAAGGCTGATTACAAGGAACCACACGGTATCGTGTATGTAAAGGAAAAAGAATAATCTGCCTTACATCCATTCATTCTTTTATGAAGGGATATGCAATTTTCATCATCGTACTGATCTGCGGGACTTTGATATGCGGGTGTACAACTCTTGCACCTGGACCGAAAGATTCTGCTTCTGCAACCCAGATCACGACATTGGTCCCGACAGGATCAACCGCTATTGTAATTATCCGTGCCAGGGCTTTTGATCCTGCCACAGTCACCATCACAGAGGGTACAACCGTCACCTGGATTAATGAAGACCCGATACTGCACCATGTAGTCCACCTTCCTGAGGTGAATCAGGTACAGCTCTTTGATTCAGGACCGCTCTCGCCTATGCAAAGTTACAGCTACACGTTCAGGGAAAAAGGCAGGTTTAATTATGGTGACCCGCAGATCGGTGGTGGACGATCCTCCCTTGTTATCGTTGAATGAAAGGTATTATCTGGTATCATCCCGTCGAAGAGGAGCGATGCCATAGCGGGGATGCCTGATACCGGATTGCCCGATCAGGAAACAGGTGGACCTGATCCGGAACTTAAAAATAGAGAGAGGCTGGAACATTTCATCCTGATGCTTTCCGATGATGACGCGAGTGACCGCTGGAAGGCCGCAGAGTCATTGGGAAGGATGAGAGATCTTGGTGCAGTAGAGCCACTTATAGACACTCTTTGGGATGATGACCCCCGTGTGAGACTGAAAGCAGCCTGGGCTTTGGGTCAGATCGGAGACCCCCGGGCAATTAATTCACTCCGTCGCTTGTACAGAATGGAAAATGAGGAGGCTAAAGAGATTATTGCAGAAGCGATTGATGAAATCAAACGTCAGATGAGGCTGTAATAATACCTTCTGATGCCCTTGTCCATGCGGCTGGGTCATTTTACACCGGAGACTGATTCAGGGAAACCCGGCACAGAAGATGCCAAAGACAGATTTATCGACTTTGCAGTACTATACCAATCGAGACAGGATATGGCAGATATCGAGTCTTTGTATAAAAAAGAGAACGGCAGGATCCTGATTGAGATCAAACTTTCTTCCGTTTTACAGCTGTTCAACTCGCTTGATCCTGCACCATTCCATGAAAAAGAACTTGACATTGCTGCAGAACATTACATTGTTGATGCAGTCAAGGACTTTCCTCATGAAACCCGCTTTAAAATCGTCATTTACCTTCCTCCTGATATCTCAGCTACCGAACGTGCAAAGAAGATTCCCGATGCGATTCATAATCATTTTGCATACAAGGTGCTGGTCGCCGAACGGGAATTCCGCTCCCAATTCAGGCATGGGAGAAGCACTCTTCTTATAGGTCTGACATTTCTCACAATTGCCCTGATTGCCCGGCAGCTGGTTTCAGCACTGGAGAATCGTCTCATTGCCCAGCTTTTTGCAGATGCACTTCTTATTTTTGGCTGGGCCGCCATGTGGGAACCAATCACCGTGCTCCTCTATGAGCTCTGGCCGATCATTCAGCAAAGAAAGACATTTAAGAAGATCAGCACAATGGAAATTGAGGTTCTTCCCTCCCTGTAGAGACACTTAGGACAGGCAGTTTGCTGTTTTTAACCATAACACAAGTTTGTGTGTTTTTTCAGATGGCAGTCCCGGGTCATTAATTTCACCGTCTTCTGACGTGAGAGCTGCGAATATATGATGAACAGCTGCGCCATGGGACGGGCTGTATCCTCCCTCCAGCACCAATGCAAGTGGCACATCTGCCGCCCGGGCAATTATTCTGGTCAGGATCTCAAGATCCTTCGGCCGGATCCGCATCATACCGAGCGGATCATCATAAAGAAGATCCTGCCCTGCCGAAATAATCATCACATCTGGAGAGAAACGCTCGATTACAGGAACGAATATTTCTGAAAAAACATAATAATAATCGGCAATTGTTGACCCTGACTGAAGGGGTGCATTTATGGTATATCCCCTGCCTTCACCTGCACCAATTTCGTATACTGACCCGGAGTACGGGAAGATATACTCCTGATGCACTGAACAATAGAGAACCCTGTCAGTTCCATAGAAGCAGTTCTGTGTCCCGTTGCCATGATGCACATCCCAGTCAACGATTGCAACCTTATCAACGGTGTCAAGGGCTTTTTTCGCAGCAATCGCTACGTTGTTGATCAGACAAAAACCCATGGCGCGGTCATAATCGGCGTGATGGCCCGGTGGACGAACAAGAGCAAAACAATGTTCGCCATTTCTCGATCTCTCAACGGCAGCAATCGCTGCACCGGCAGCGTGTAAGGCAGCATCAAAGGAGTGGCGAGTAATATAAGTATCCGGATCCATCCAGGAAACCGTGGTAGTCGCAGCACAACGCCGCTCAAGTCGTGAGAGATAATGGGGGTCATGTACGCGTTCAATATCAGCCAATATTGCAGGTTTTGAATTCAGACGGGGAATATCCTTTGGAATCCCTGAAATTGCATTCACAAGACGGGTATTGGACTCCGGGTGCCTGGGGTAATCATGCCCGGCACAGATTGGATCAATGATTAAAGAGCAGCGTCCCATACCGGATCATTTTCCTTTTTGGCTTGGAGGGATAGTAATCTATCTTTGATATAAGCGCATCCGTTTTGTCTTCAAAAAAATCCCGGCACTCCTTTTTAACCTGGATGGTGCATATGAACCTCATGCATTCTTCAATAATGTTCATATAATCTACGGAAATATACTCAGAACCAGATAATTTTACAAGAATTATGGTACACTTGGATTTCTTCAGTTCACGGATGCCGGACATTGAAACACTGCAAGCTGCACAGGATATCAAAGGTCTGATCAGGCTGCTTGATCATCGCAATTTTGATATCCAGCGGCGAAGCGCTGATGCACTGGGATCTTTGGGTGCGATTGCCACGATGCCCTTGCTTGCCGTACTCAACGACAGGAGATTAGCCATACGACTTGGCGCTATCGAAGCGCTCGGGACTATCCGTGACCCCAGATCATATAAGCCCCTTATCTACATGCTTGACCGGGACAGGAATCCTGAAGTACGCTGGGTCGCAGCTATCGCGCTTGGGAATTTAGGAAGTCCTGACGCAATCGACCCGCTTGTCAGGGCTTTAAAAGACCCGGACCGGTACGTGAGATATGGGGCAGCCCAGGCACTCCAAATCCTGTCCTGGGTTCCCAAGGATGACATGGACCTGGCATATTATTGCATTGCACTCCAGGACTGGAAACGAGTGGCAGAGGTCGGTGCAGCGGCAACAGGGCCTTTAATTGACATACTCAGGGACCATAATGCCACCACACGGGGAGAGATCGTGGATGCTCTCGGAGAGATCGGTGATGCCAGCTCCCAGCGGGCTTGTGAACTGGTTCTCAAAGATGCCAGCAGCACTGTACGCTGGAAAGCAATCCTTGCAGCAAAAAAATGCGGTGTACCAGTTACACATCTTCCCTGGGGACTGTCGAAACGACCACGTACCGGGCAGAATCCCTGGGTGGCAGCAATTCTAAATTTCCTGTTTCTCGGCTTGGGGTATAACTATCTTGGGTACTGGTGGGGATTTCTGGTTTTTATGAGTTATATGAGTATTCTGGTACTCTCTCAGCTGGAGCTGGGGCCCTTTTCTCCCTACCTGATCGTATATCCGGTGACAGCACTATTTGCTGTCCAGACGTTCTTTATGGCTAAACGAAAGGGTGACTGGTGAGGTGCCTTTGATTATGATTTCATTGTTATCTCAAAGAAAGCCGGATTTCGAAACACTCAGGCAACAAAAAAATATTCCTGCGCTGATAAAGGCATTGCGATACAATGATTTTGAGGTGCAGACCAGCGCAGCACGAGTGCTTGGTACACTGGGTACCGAAGCGATCGATGAGCTGATTCTTGCATTAAAAAACAGAGACCGGGATATCAAGCTGGGTATAATAGAAGCTTTATCAGTAATCAGGGATCCGCGGGCGGTAGCTCCGCTCATTGAGCTGCTTAAAGATAAAAGCAGTGAGGTGCGATGGGAAACGGCAATAGCCCTCGGCGAGATCGGCGGCCCTGATGCAACTTCACCCCTTAAAAAAGCCCTTGAGGATCCTGACAAGTATGTACGTTATGGTGCTGCGTTCGCTCTCTTTAAGATCGGCTGGAATCCGGCATCGGATGAGGAAAGGGCACTCTATTATGTGGGAATGCAGGAATGGGAGATGGTACAGGAAGCAGGTCCGGCAGCAATTGACGCACTTTCGTTTGTTCTTCATGATAAGGACAGCAGCGTCAGGATAAAAGCGATCGAGATTCTCGGTGCACTAGGAGATAAAAAAGCAATCCCGGCACTGATGCAGTCACTCAGTGACGAGAATGCTGATGTCCGATGGAAAGCCGTTCTCGCATCACCGAAATGCGGCATATCCGTTATACACCTTCCTCGGGGATTAAGCAGGAGACCGCGGAATAGGAAAAATCCCCTCATCGCAGGTTTTTTGAATTTTATGCTTCCGGGTCTTGGATATGGATACCTCGGTAAATGGTGGGGAATCATGATATTTCAGGTCGACATCACTGCCACAGTCTGGCTTTTCAGGTATCAGGGAGAGGTCAGCAGTTATGGTCTTCTTTTCCCGGTTTACCTGGTCCTGGCAATCCATGCCTGGTATATCGCGCAGAAAATGCCGGATCCTTAATTCCCGTTTGCTGGTATTATAACCGGGAACAGCTGTAATAAGAGCTTTGATTATGATACCCTGGTTCGTCTGCTTTATCTTTTTTTTATTATTTCTGTAGACAGTATTACTGTCAAGGCTGAGGGCCAAAACATTCAGTCTTCTAAGAGAGCCCCGGCCAGCTGCTCCCTGCATGTTTGACAGAGCATCTTTTTCTTACGATCCAGTTCATCAAGGGTATCCGGCTTGAACATGATACATTCCTTGTTGTTACAGTGCCCGAGGCCAAGGAGGTGCCCGACTTCGTGTGTACCTTCTTTTGTTATACGGTCAATGAGATCATCATCATTCCCGTCCCTTCCGTAATATTCGTTGCTGAGCCGGGCGGTTGAGACAACAGCTGCCCCGATAGATTGTCGTGCAAGCCCAAATACAAAACTGTTGCCGTTTTTAAAAAGGTCCTGCTGAACAACAAGGAGAAGTGGTTCTTTCATGAAATGGCGACGTTTGTACGCATGGATTCCATCCAATAATACTTTTGCATCGATTTGTTTGCGCCCTTCGACGTAGCCCATCATGCGCACAGGGTTATCTGATACGGTCGCAGGTACACCAATAATGGAAGAGATTTTACGGGTAACCGGTACCTGGAGCCCGGGCGGGGACAGGGAATCCCAAAAAATATGGATATGCATCGCAATATTCTGTTTAAATGGGCTACTATAAACATATTGAGACGTGCATCGGAGAATATATTGCAAAACACTACACCAACATCGTTGAGGTAGGTATTGGGATGAATATTGAGGCTGCACGCATACTTCATGATACTGGTGCCTGTATCCTCTCTACCGATATCAGAAATGTACAGGTTCCCCAATGGCTTCCATTTTCAACCGATGATATATTCACGCCAAATATAAGCCTTTACGAAGGTGCAGAAGTGATATACGCGATTCGGCCTGCCGTTGAGATGATCCCGCCCCTTATCACGCTTGCCAGAAGGATAAATTGTGATCTTCTGGTCTATCACCTGGGTTTTGAAACGTACGGAAACGGAGGCGAGAAAATTGAATGCGGTGTCCTCCTCCATCGTTATTTTAAGGGTTCAGAATCCATCAAACAGCGTTGACTGAGATTGGGGGGGTGGTTTTTTTATGTCAGATCCTGGTGAAACATCAGGTTCTTCCAGTTCCCTTTGTTCCGGTTTTTGGACATTTTCTTTTTTAGATTTTTTATCCTGCACTTTTCCTGCAGACTTTTCTTCCTGAAGCAAGGATTTGACAATCTCCTGCGAGCGCACCTTATCATGCAGGAAAAAATTGAGCTGGTCAGCATCGAACATCAGCTCACGCACGTAGGTTGCAGGATCATGCTCAACGATCAGGGAAAGAATATCCAGATACTTCTCGCGCAGGGTATACTGCGGCATATGCATACTATTGGCAACCTTGTTGAGCGTAATGATCCTGATGGCTTTCTGCTTCTTTGCCGTTGACATTTTTTGCCATCGTTCCGGAGGCATAATCCTCGTATGAATGCCTTGTCCTCCAGCTGCATCAGCAACTCCAAGCAGCATAACCGCCGTTGCATATCTCCAGAGAGTGTGGTATTGTCTTCGATAGGTATACCCGAGATATTCATCTGCCCGCGAGAGGTATCGGTATCCATCTGCTACTGCTGAAGGTGTGGACAGCAGGTGCACATTACCTTCCACCCATTGCTCAATGGTTTCGGGGGTATCATCAACATCATAGGAGAGCTTCATCAGCTGATCATCCGATGTACTATGGAAAATAGCGGTAATCAGTGAGAATATCGATACTCGTTCATCTTTCTGTGAAGTGTGCACCTGTAAATCTTCAAGTTGATCCCTGCCAATCGCTGACGCGTAAAGCATGTTGACTGCTGATCGGATATCCCCCTCAGCACTCTCTGCGATAGCACGGATGGCCGCATCACTGCAGGTAATCTTTTCTGCGGCACAGAGATATTTAAGCCGGGGTCCTATAGAACGCGCAGGGATTGCCTTAAATTGGACTGTTTCGCAGCGGAACCTGATTTCAGGAGAGAGACCATAAAGATCATTGGCGATCAGGATCATTGGCTGCTGCGCCTTCCGTATGCACTCGATGATTGCTTTTGCTCCTCCCTTATCAGCAGTGCCCTGGAGGTTATCCACCTCATCAAGGACAATGAGTTTCCTTGATGATCCCGTCAGACTTGCCGTGATGCTTCCGGCTCCGGCAATGCGTTCGATGACTGCAGCAGTCCGCTGGTCGCTGGCATTGAGTTCAACAATATCCCATTTCATATCACTTGCAAGCGCGTACGCACTGGAGGTCTTACCGATACCAGGCTTCCCATAAATAAGCAGGGGCTTGGATTTATTCGTCCAGTTCGTTGCCCATGCCGCAATCTGCCGTATTGCGGTTGCATTGCCGACGATGTCCTGAAGGTGTGCGGGACGGTATTTTTCTGCCCAGTCCATACCAACACGTTGACTGTATATCAAATAAATTATCTCTGATGAAACGAAACAAGGATACATCAATTATTCAGTAACCCGTTCTTAAGGTGATATCGTGGTTCACAACTGCTCCACAGAGACAATAGCAAAGGTAGTAAGGGAATATGAGGGGGTCAGGCGGAAACATGCCATTGGCGAAATGGTTAGGGCTTTAAAGATTGACGCTCCTCATGTTGTTGCCTCTTTCGGCGAGGATGCAGCGGTAATCGAGCATAACAATGAGGCGCTCCTTCTCGCAGCTGACGGTATATGGAGCAGGCTCATGGAGGCGGACCCGTACTGGGCGGGATACTGTTCAGTCCTTGTCAATATTCATGACATCGCGGCTATGGGTGGCCACCCCATTGCAATGGTCGATATATTCTCGATTGCAAAAACGACCGTTCAGGAACTGGTGGTTAAAGGAATGCATGACGCATCCGCACAGTTTGGCGTTCCTATTGTCGGGGG
Source organism: Methanoregula sp. (assembly GCA_028679185.1). Classification (GTDB taxonomy): domain Archaea; phylum Halobacteriota; class Methanomicrobia; order Methanomicrobiales; family Methanospirillaceae; genus Methanoregula. Next base: position 18,007 of record JAJRBZ010000011.1, read on the forward strand.
ACACATGCACCCTGATGCGCCATACAGTGTCATTGATGTCTCTATTCTCGGTTCTGCGAATCTGGACTCAGTTATTTACAGTCATACTGCTCAGGAGGGAGACAGTATAGTGGCCGCCATTGATCTTTCTGGACGCGTGCATCCTTCCTGTATGCTTAACTGGGACTCTGTTACGATGAAATCCGCAAAGGAAGTCAGGATGCAGATCGCGGTTATGGAAGAAATTGGCAAACGCCATCTTGTAACGGCAGGAAAGGATATCAGCAACCCCGGCCTTATCGGGACGCTGGGTATGCTCCTGGAAGTCAGTGGCAAGGGAGCTGTGATCGACATCGGATTGCTTCCCATGCCGGACCTGGCCGTAAACAACATGACCTTCGAACAATGGGTACGGATGTACCCGGGAATGGGTTTTATTCTGACCTCGAGAAAGGAACATGTGAATGAGCTTATACGGCTTTTTGCCAATGTCGGAATGACAGCCCGGGAGATAGGGATCGTCAACAACACGAGAGAGCTGATGATAACCTATGACGGACAGGAGACGCAGGTCTTTGATTTTATCGATGACGGGATCATGCACCTTTTCGATGAGGACATTGCATGTCTGGTGCGGTGAAGCGCATTGGTATTGGGATCGCTGAAGATGCTCAAAAAGTCATTGACAGCGCGAACGGTGTGAACGGGAATTTTACCACGATCTGTTACAGCCGACCAGGGATTGTAGATAAAAAATCAATCGGGAACACGGTGCGGATCATTGAGTATGCGAATCCGGAACAGGTACTCATTGATGATCTTGTAGCAGGAAGGATTGATGCGGCCGTTCGGGGCACACTTCCTGCAAATTCCACGCTTAAGGCGCTGAAAACAGCAGAAGGGGTCGATCATCTTGAACGTATTGCACTGCTTGAGACTGTTCATGGAAAAAAATTCCTTCTTACTCCTGTTGGTGTGGATGAGGGATGGACCGTTCCGGAAAAACTTGAACTGATAAAAAAAGGGCGACTGATTGCACAAAAATTTGGTCTGCCAAAAAAAGTCGGAATTCTTTCCGGTGGAAGATTAGGAGATATCGGCCGGCACCACCAGGTAGATGCAAGTATAGCCGAAGCGGAACTTGTCGCACGTCTTGGTGATGCAGAACACTGCGAAATCCTGATTGAAAATGCTGTTGAAACCTGCGGATTGATCATCGCACCCGATGGGATATCCGGCAACCTGATCTTCCGCACGCTCACCTTTCTTGGAGGTGGGCATGGGCATGGCGCGCCCGTGGTAAATATCAGCAGAATTTTCGTGGATACTTCGCGCGCCTCACCAAATTATGCGAATGCGCTAATACTCGCTGCTTCTTTGTTGGAATAATAAAAAATCCATAAAATCCACTTATTTTTGAAATACAGCGATTTAAAAAGTTTAAAAATTATTCTGCGACATTTTGCGCTTAATTTTCCTCTTTCTTAACAGGATGCGTTCCAATATCGTAATACTGGATAAAATGAGGTATTTTCCAAAAAGTATTTATATATACCAATAGACTTTCTTTTTGAGGTAAGAAAAATGGCAGATTTACCAATCGCCGCAGTTGTAAGGATTGCAAAGAAGAA